>JBIJCS010000343.1:0-5534 GCA_044344575.1 Pirellula sp.
CAATGGTGTCGTGAGGATTGCGAAACTGCATACCTACCGTCAGAAACCCCAACGCCGCGAGTGACGGATCGCTCTCGTCGAGCCCCAGTTGATCTGCCGCAATTTGTTCCGTAATGAATCGATCAATCGGCAAGTCCCGATCTAACGCGGAAATGACATAATCGCGGTAGGTATACGAGAAGGGAAAACTCGTGAAACCGATAGCGGCTCCCCCGAGAGTATCCGCATAACGCGCAACGTCCAACCAATGCTTGCCCCAACGCTCTGCATACCGAGGCGAACCGAGCAATCGCTCTATTGCATTCTGAGTTGCTTGCGGAGTTGCATCTTCCAGAAAAGTTCTCAGTTCTTCAATGCTTGGGGGTAATCCGGTAAGGTCCAGTGATAGTCGTCGCAAGAACTGCGGTTTTGAAATCTCTTCTGAATAACGCAATCCGTGCGACCGTAATTTCACCTCGAGAAACCGATCAATCGGATTGACCAATGCTTGGTCCGTCGCCGTGGATGTATCGGGGTTAGATGCCGATGTCTCTACCAACGGAACGGTTGGCAGTTTGTCCAAGAGCTCCTCACCGTTTCGGATCGGCTCATAAGCCCAATGCTGTGCGTACTTGGCTCCTTGGGCAATCCAATCTTTCAGTAGTTGCACTTGATACGAAGATAGTGGCTTGCCGGTTTGCGGTGGCGGCATGAGCTCGTCGGGATCGCTCGATTCGACCCTTTTCACAAGCGAGCTTGATTCGGGATGCTCCGCAACGATCGCTTTCGCGAGAGCTTCATCGGCCACATCGAGTCGCAGTTCGCCCTCCCGTTTCGCTGCATCGGGGCCATGGCAAGCGATGCAGTGGTTTGCAAGAATGGGGCGAATATCTCGGTTGAAATCGACCGGCTCGCTGGCACCAACGAGGAGGCTTGGGCCGGCAGGCAACGCAGTGCTCAGTGCACATGCAAAAATTGCATGTGCAAAAAACGTACTGCGCAGTGCTGGGAGAACCGTCGAAATCCGCGCCTGATGGGCAAGCGGGACAATGACAAATGAGGACCTCATCGGCGAGTTCCGTTAGGTGGGTGGGATCGGAAGGTTCGGCCGAAGAGATTCCGCCGACACTCCTATTGTATCGTAATCATCTTCTCGGCGTTTTCATCGCGAATCACCAGGGTAAGTGGTTGCCCGGGCTCGGAATCCTCGAGGGCACCGAGGAATTCTTCCGGTGAATTGACTGTGGTTCCGTTAACCGAAAGGATCACATCGCCAACCTTCACACCGAAAAATTTGCCACGACGAGCGAGCTCCGTCACGATGACACCTTCTCCATTTTCAAGTTGCAATCTCTTTGCGATGCTGCTTGGAACGGAATCGACCGCGATACCGAACTTTTGCATTTTCTCGACCGATTGCTGATCGACTTGAGCAAGTGCTTTTTCATCGAGAGGTGCCACCGTTACAGGAACATCAACTGTCTTTCCATTGCGGTAGACTTTGACGTTGACTGTCGTCCCCGGTTTTGTCTCACCGATCGCGCGACGCATCGCTGAATCGGACTTGATCGCTACACCGTCGATTTCCACAATCACGTCCTTAACTTTGATGCCTGCTTTGTCGGCTGGCATTCCTTTTGTGACATGTTCGACCAAAGCCCCACGCAGATTCGCGGGCAAATCTAACTGCCTGGCAATCTCGGGAGACATCGCAGCGGGCCGAATCCCTACGAAACCACGGGAGACCGACCCGGTACTGATGATATCGGACAAGACTCGCGATGCGGTGTTGCCGGGAACAGCGAATCCAATTCCGTTGTACCCGCCCCCTCGCGATGCGATTGCCGTATTGATACCGATGATTTCTCCGCGCAAATTGAGCAACGGACCACCGGAATTTCCGGGATTGATCGCTGCATCGGTTTGGATGAAGTCGTCGTACGGTGTGATCCCTTGGTCGGTGCGTTTGGTGGCGCTGATGATCCCGGCGGTAACGGTTTGGTCCAGCCCGAACGGACTACCGATAGCGATGGCCCAATCACCGACTTCGACCTTTGAAGAGTCACCGATTGGCGTTGCGATCAGTCCGGTAGCGTCAATCTTGAGGACTGCTAAATCTGTACGTGGATCGGTACCGACGACCTTTGCAACATACTTCGAATCGTCGCTCAGGTAGACTTCGAGTTCAGACGCGTTGGCGACAACGTGGTTATTGGTCAAGATATAGCCGTCAGCGCGAACGATCACCCCGGAACCTAGCCCAAGCTGAACTTTTCCATCGGTGCCTTCGGGCACAGGCTCTTGCTCCATATCGGGGAATCCGAAACCAGGCCCGAAGAACCGTTCAAATTCTGGTGGCAAACCTTGGGGCAGACCGCGACCGGGCCCGCGTTGTGCAACAGCACGGCGTTCTACCAAGGATTTGATGCTCACGACCGAAGGTTTCACCGATTTCGCAACATCGCGAAAGGCTTTGGAAAGTTGCTCTGCATGGGCCACAAGGCCGGGATCAAGCTGCGTGCGTGCTTGCGTCGCCTCGGCAGCCTGCTGGGCGTAGGCCTGTGTGACACTTGGGCCACCTTGAGAGAGAATCCAGAAGCCGATAGGGCCACCGACAGCGGCGGCAAGCAAAACCATTTTCCAGCTTGAAAGCGGTCGATTCATCGTGCGCGAGCTCCTAAAAAATCTGGTTCGTTCCTCGTGTGACAAGAACACAGGGAACCGTTACCTTCATTATTCGCAAGCCGGCAGGTCGAAGTTCATTCCGATCGACGTTGTCCAACGAAAGCTCTGCCAATTTGGCTTGCGGGAACAAAACTTGTCCGTCCCTAGGAATCTCCAGAGCAAACTTCGTGCCGAGAACCGCCGGCGGAAAAATATCTGTGGTCCCTGCGCACGGCCGCTCGTGTGCATGACGTTCACCAACGACGCTTCACCGCATTATTCGTCATTATTCGTCGGTAACGCAACCTTCGCTCGCACTCTTTACGTTCTTGATGTATTTGTACAAGGTCCCGCGAGTGGCCTTCAAAGCGGGTGCAACCCAAGCCGCACGTCGTTTGGCCAGCTCTTCGTCGCTGACGGAAACCACTAACTGATTCTTCTCCGCATCGATGGTCACGTGATCGTTGTCTTGGACCAACGCTAATGGTCCTCCGACTTGGGCCTCAGGCGTGATGTGTCCGACGATAAACCCGTGAGAGCCACCAGAAAATCGTCCATCGGTGAGCAGGGCTACATCCGAACCCAAGCCCGCTCCCATGATTGCGGAAGTCGGAGTGAGCATTTCAGGCATCCCTGGACCACCCTTGGGCCCTTCATAGCGAATGATGATGACATCCCCCTTGTGGATCTTCTTTTGCTCCAATGCTCGCAGCATGTCTTCTTCACTATCGAAGCAGCGTGCTGGCCCCGAGAAGATCAACCCTTCCTTGCCGGTGATCTTCGCGACGGCTCCCTCGGGTGCCAGATTCCCGAACAAGATTTGAATATGTCCTGTGGGCTTGATCGGATCCTTCACGGGACGAACGATCGATTGCCCAGCTTTCAAACCTGGCAAGTCCGCTACGTTTTCTGCGAGGGTCTTACCTGTAACCGTCAAGCAATCACCCTTGAGGTATCCTTCTTCGAGCAAGTACTTCATGACCGCTGGCGTTCCGCCGATGGAGTGCAAGTCTTCCTGCACGAACTTGCCAGAGGGTTTCAAGTCCGCCAGATACGGAACGCGATTACTCGTGTTTTGGAAATCCGCAAGGGTCAATGGAACGTCTACGGATCTTGCCATGGCCAAGAGGTGCAAGACGGCGTTGGTGCTACCACCCAAGGCGACGACAATCGTCATCGCATTCTCGAACGCTTCACGCGTCATGATGTCCCGTGGCTTGATGTCTCGTTCGAGCAACAATCGGATCGCAGCGGCAGCGCGATCGCATTCGTCCTTCTTTGCTGGGTCTTCCGCAGGGATCGAAGCCGAGTAGGGTAGGGCCATTCCGAGTGCTTCGATCGCAGAGGCCATGGTGTTGGCGGTGTACATACCACCGCAAGCCCCTGCACCTGGGCAGGAGTTGCGAACAATGTTCTCACGTGTCTCGTCGTCAATCTGCCCTGCGATGTACTGACCATAACATTGGAAAGCCGAAACGATATCGAGCGAATGCCCATTCCATTTCCCTGCGCGAATCGTTCCACCATAGATCATCAAAGCAGGACGATTCAATCGTCCCATGGCGATCAAGCAACCGGGCATGTTCTTGTCGCACCCAGGGATCGCAATCAATCCGTCGTACCATTGACCTCCCATGATCGTTTCGATGGAGTCTGCGATCAAATCTCGGGACTGCAGCGAATAAGACATACCGTCGGTACCCATGCTGATCCCGTCGCTCACGCCGACGGTATTGAATCGCATGCCAACAAGTCCTTGCGCCTGCACCGATTTCTTCGCGGCAGCACCTAGGTCGAGCAAGTGCATGTTGCAAGGGTTTCCCTCGAACCAAACACTTGCAATCCCGACTTGGGCTTTGCTCATGTCCTCCGGCTTGAGCCCTGTCGCATACAACATGGCTTGCGATGCCCCTTGGCTCTTCGGTTGGGTAATCCTGGAAGAATACTTGTTCAAGTTCGTTGTCATGGATTTAGCTCGATGGAGAACAATACGGTTGGAGGGATGTTGAAACGGGGTATGCCGTGCGGTGCTATTTTGACCTCAGTTGCAAAAACATCCTACCGCACTTGCTTGACACCCCAAGAAAAAATCGGCCCGTTTGAATGGGTGATTCCGTAGAAACGGACGGGTAGCAAAAGGGTTGCTAATGATCCTGGGGTGTAAACTCTGGTAACGACGGGATCAATGGTCGGCTCGCAAGGCTTTGAGCAGTGGTTCTCGCATGGCAAGGTACGCCGCTGCGATGCAGAAGAAGAGTCCTAGGCCGATGACCCAAGCGAGCATGGACAGGGGGCCTAGGATCCCGGCAAGACTCTGCTTTTGAAGCAGGACGGGCAGTGAGGCAGCCAGTGCGCAGAGCATGCCGATACCGACTCCGCGCAGGAGTTGCCAACCGTTTTCTAAGAATAACGCCCAGATGAGTCTAGACTTTGAAAATCCCATCGCACGCATCGCACCTAACTCACTCTTGCGTTCCATGGCACTGCGTAGTTGGGTTACTCCGAGCCCCAACGTACCGAGCAAAAGTCCAAGAGCCCCGAGCATTTGGAATGCACTGAGGTAAGTGTTCTGGACTGCCAACAGTTTCTGAAGTATTTCTTCACTAGCCGCGCAGCTAAGCCCTTCGTCGGACCATCCGTCTTGAAGAGCGTCTCGTACTTTGGCTTTATCGACCGCAACAGCGTTCTTGGGTTTGACCAGAAACATGCGATAACCTCCGACATCTGGAAAGATCTTTTGGAAGTTGCTCTCGCCAATCCAGAGACTTCCTTGCAGGACCGTATTCTGCAAGACCCCCACGGTTCTGAAGTGGACGTCTTTCCCACCAAAGCTGTACTTGAATTGTTCTCCGACATAGCCTCCCAAGTGCAAAGCCCAGAGCGCGGTGTTT
>JBIJCS010000344.1:0-5514 GCA_044344575.1 Pirellula sp.
CGAACCCAAACCGAAACAACAAAAGTTTCTAGGGATTTCGACGGCCCATCCATGGAAAAGTTCGACTTGGATCCCTGGAAGTGCGCTGCGTGATTCTCAAGCGACCTTGATGGCGGTACTACGTGCGGGAATACAACAAAGCTTACCCTTACCGCTTCTCATTCAATCGCTTGCTTCTGAGTATCCAGGTGGTTACCGAATCACCTTGTTAAAACTTGCGAAACTGTTGGAGCAAGGTGTTCCGCTCATCGATGCTTTGGAACAAGTCCCTGACGCATTGTCGGAGCATGACGTACTTGGATTGCGATTGGGTAAGCAGAGTGGAATGTTAATCCCCGCATTGCTGGAAATGAAAAGTACTGAGGCCGAGAATATAACAACACCAGGGTTGCGACTTTGGCGGGATGCTTGGATTTATTGGCTTGTCGTAATCGGCATTATGCTAGTGGTCATCACGTATATCAAGTACCGTGTGGCGGGGACATTGCGGAACATCAATGCAGAGCTTGGCATTTCGAACCCTTTGAGATTCATGAGTGGCTTTCTTGATTCAGTTCTTTGGATCTGGGGTATTTTTCTCGTTATCGTTTTGTTTTTGATCGCTACTGGATGGTCGTTTCGGTTAAGGCGATGGATCCGGGGTATGTTCGGATTTCCTGCGAGTCACATCGGCGAGTCGAACGTTTCGGTGCTGAGACTGTTGGGGATGACCGTCAAGAATGGTCGGCCCTTGGTAGGGGCTTTATCGACGATTGCCAAGTACCACACGCACGGGGCGATTCGCAACAAGATGCTGTTGGCTCGCAACGAGATCGAGCAAGGTGCAGAGGTGTGGGATGCCTTACGATCGGTTCATTTCCTTCGCGCTTCGCAAGCCGAAGCATTGCGAGGAGAGTCATCTGCAACCCAGGCTTGGTTACTTCGTTCGTTTGCAAGGGAGCAAAAAGACAACTTAGAGGATCGAGAGAGGGTGTGGGTGGCTTGGCTCTACCCGATCATGGTGCTGATACTAGGCACGATTATCTTTTTGCTGAGTGTAGGAGTATTTGGATTTCTTTCCAACATGATTTCGTCGATGGCTCGGTAAGTGTGATGAAGGAGAAGAAATACAATGAAAAATGATCGTCATCGATTCGGATTTGTGAGTGTGGAGATCCTAGTTGCCGCGACCTTGCTCGTTGCATTGGTGAGCAGTTTAGCGGCCATTCAATATCGGCTGCTCGCGATCGCCAAAGACACCAAGCACTATCAACTCGCACTGCATGAGGCCGCGAACCAGATTGTGGCCCTGCAAGCGATCTCGGTGCAAGAACTGGATAGAGCGATTGAGCGAGCGACTTTAGATGAGGATTTTCTTCGATCGCTTCCTGGTGCGAAGATGCAGATTGAGAAGTTTGCAGATACGAGTGGAGTTCGTGTGGTAGTGCAAGTCGTTTGGGATCGCCTGGGAGCACCGGTACCCGTGGAGTTGACGGGCTGGATTTCAACGGTTTCAGTCGAGCAGCGAGAGTTGAAGGGACAAGGTGGATCATGAAGACACGGCGCGGTTCGATGTTGATCGAGTTGTGTGGAGCCATTGCTGGAGGTTGCGCTGTGATGTTGATCGGGATCAGCTTGATCGAGAGAACGCTTTACTTCGGTAAACAAGTGCAAGCGCAGACAGAGCTACAGCGGGAACTTGGGCAACTCGCTCATGCATGGAGGGAAGATGCAATTGATGCGGTTATTGAAAATGAATCGGGTGAGGTCACCACTTTGACGAAGTTGGATGAAAGGATCGTTTACCGTTGGCATTCTGGAGTCGTCACTCGAGAGACAACGAAGTCGGTCGCTTCGGAGTCACAGGATGTGACAAATCGAACGGTAGTGGAGCATTATCGCTTGGGGACGGATTACGATGTGGCATTTGCTCAGGGTGTTTTGACGGTGCGTCACGTGGATCCATCGCCAGCAGAGGGACGGTTGCGGTTACGCGTCGTTGGGAAGCTCAAAGAAAGGACAAAGGACGTCGATAGGAAGGAGAGATCAACGAATGGGTTAGAAAAGAAGACATTGGATCAAGAGGTGGCCGATGTTCGCTAGAAAAAAGAACTGGGATGAAGGCAGAATCGCGAAGACATCCTGCACGAGAGTTCGAGGGGGGAATACCAAACGATCCGGCTGGGTCTTGATGGTGGCACTTGTTGCTATTGGGGTATTTTTGGGGATCTCGTCGGTAGGGATACGATGGATGCTGCGTTCGAGACAAGAGTTGCGGGTGGAGCGAGACTTACTGCAGGTGGAACTCCTTGGTGACGCGGGGCGAACAAGAGCATTTGCGTCGTATGTGAAGGACCGCGAATACCGGGGAGAGGTTTGGTTGGATCAGTTCGACTTGGGCTCGGGACGAGCAATGCGTGTTGAGATTCGAGAGGACTTGGAAGATACAGCACGAACGCATGGCGAAAATGTCAATGGCAAGGTGTTTGAGATCGTGGTTCGGATGCAACGGCGGGATCAGTCCCCGGCAAGTATCCAGCGGACGAAGAGAGTTATTTTCGAGCGATAGCATATTTACAAATCAAATTTAACCATAAGACAAAGAGCAAGGGAGATCATGATGACGAAGAAATACGCGAGAAACAGGGGCTTTCACAGAGGCTTTCACAGGGGCTTTACGTTGGTAGAGCTACTCGTGGTGATCGCAATCATTGGAATACTCGTGGGGCTTTTGTTACCGGCGGTACAAGCTGCTCGTGAAGCCGCTCGGCGTATGAGTTGTGCGAACAATATCGCGCAGCTTGGGCTCGCCCTGCATCATTACGAGTTTGCGATGGAGCATTTGCCTACGGGCACCATCAATCCCACTGGGCCAATTCGCAACGAGCCGATTGGTCAGCACGTCAGTTGGACCGTGCAGATTCTGCCCTACATGGAACAGACTGCGCTTGCTAGAAGTATCGACATATCCAAAGGTGTTTATGATCCCGCGAACGCTCTGTATCGGAAGACACAAATTGCTAGTTTAATGTGTCCTTCGTATCCCTACAGCCGCTCTCCATCGATCGAGAGCAGTATTGGAATGAGCACCTATGCAGCGTGTTACGGAGACTCAGAAGTTCCACTGGATGATAACAACAATGGCGTCTTCTTCCGAAATAGCCGAACAAAGTTCAGCGACATTGAGGATGGGGCTTCCAACACGCTATTCGTTTCGGAGAAGATTTCCGAAAACGGAGATTTAGGTTGGCTCTCTGGGACACGTGCGACGTTGAGGAATGCTGTGTTCACAAACCCACAACGAAGCGGGAACTTTGCAATGACTACGGAGACCAATCCTGATAATGGTAGCTTGGAAATGGGTGGCTTCTCTTCCTACCATTCGGGTGGTGCAAACAGCATGATGGGTGATGGAGCTGTACGATTTCTACCGTTCATAACGGAGCCCGTCGTAATCCGTTCGTTAGCAACTCGCAATGGCCAAGAGATCGATCATCTCAAGCTGGACTGGTGATCGATTGGTTATAGAAACGCAGGGTCACAGGGTTCACACAGAGAATGGGTTCCTAGAAAATCTCTGTGCTCTCTGCGGGACTCTCTCTGTGCTCTCTGCGGGACTCTCTCCGTGCTCTCTCCGTGCTCTCTCCGTGCTCTCTCTGTGCTCTCCGTGACTCTGTGTTTCAATCTCTCTGTGTTTCAATCTCTCTGTGTTTCAATCTCCTGCAGGCGTCCAATAAGTCGACTACTCGAAATCAACTCCGCTCTCTGCACCGTTCCGCGAGCCCATCGCCCACCACACTCGTGGCTCAATCGCGATCGAGATGTAGTGCACGCTCCCATCGGCCGCAACCAAATGCACTCCGCTGCCGTGCAAACTACTTGCCGTCACCATATTGTTTCCGTTCGGCTCGCCGCCATAGACGTGGCAATTTCGCTGATTCGGGGGCAGAACGTGCATATAAGTGTTTCCTGCAATAGTAAGCCCAGAAATCCAAGACTTTCCATGTGGGGCTGAGTATGCAGGGTCCGGGGTAGACACACCTTTGCAGTAACTGACCCAAGCGGGCAAAGTCCGGACGGCGGACGCACCACCGCAATATGACATGACGCTTTGAGGGCCAGCCGGCATCAACGCCCCAAAACCACTCTGCACCGGGACTAAACTGTTGATAACTCGCTCGGAAGCCAACGCCGTATTTGAAGCCCCATCGGTGAAATCACGAAAGGACATCGTTGGCTTGTACCACATTTGATTCGCATCGGCAGGATTGGCGATCGGCATCGCCCCATTGGTTCTCGCCAAAGGCAGATCCTCTCCATTGATCCCAGTGGTCTGACGAATCCAACCTAGATTCCCTGCGTAACTCCCGGGAGCTGGTACTGCCGTACCGGCATACTCGGTCTGCACCCAAGGGTCCGAAGGGCACAAATAGGTCGCAATTCTTGTTGCAGCAGCCCGAGCGTTCACGTGGTCTGCACGGATATTCAAGACCAAGTAATTCGGGCTACTATTTCCAAAAACACTCGTCATCGGCGCCGAAAAGTTAATCGACTGAAACACTGGCCCTTGCTCGATCTGAGGCAAGATCATCGCAAGCCAACTGTACATCCCGCCACCCCTCGGGTTCCCAGGCACCCCGCTCCCTGAAATGGTCGGAGGAAATGTCTTGAACGCCGACTCATACGATTGAACGGCTAACCCTAATTGCTTGAGATTGTTCGAGCACTGCATTCGGCGCGCTGCCTCCCGCGCCGCTTGCACAGCGGGCAACAGCAGACCAACCAATACCCCGATGATCGAAATCACAACCAGCAATTCAACAAGCGTAAACCCAGCTCTCTTCCGACACTTCATTTGGTGCAGCATCCCACTGAATTCCACGAACCCCAAACCTGCCGCGAGCAAAACACCCGTTGCAGCTGAATTATCTCACAAAAACACGAAACAGGCAATTGCACAAACTTCCACTTGCAACTAAATTGCAATTTATTCGTCTTGAGCACCTTTAGAGCAAGCGTTCATTGAAGGAAACATCATGAGAAATTGGTTTGCAATCGTTTCCCTTGTCACCTTATTCGCGTCCCCTGCAACACTCAAAGGGGACCTATGGGTCGGCGGACACGGAGATATAGGGATTGGCCTCGTCGGTAACACTCTCGACTTGCACCTGCACTTTGAGGATGCAGTCGATAAGGGGGGGGGAGGTAGCATCCCGGCTGGCGAATATGGCCCCGGTGATCACACCATTTTTGTCCCAGGCCCCACGGTCGATCGCCCTGCTGGAAGCCAATGGGATTTCCTCGGTGCTCCTACGGATAAAATTTGGTTTTTGCCAGCGAGCAATGATCCAAACAAACCCTACTTAGGCTGGGCAACCGAAGAGCTTTCCCCGGGAGATTTCAACGGCAATATTACCGTTCGTCTGACTTCAATCATTTCCGCTCCTGAAAACTCAAATTTCTCTGTTTGGTCCCTCGACCCGTTCGGTACTCCCACTAGCCTGATGTCCACCGCCAACGGCATAAGCAACGCAG
>JBIJCS010000345.1:0-5503 GCA_044344575.1 Pirellula sp.
TGATTCCCATCAGCCTCTTACCGGTGATTGCAGGAGCCGAAAGCCGACTGCGGACACTACCGGAATACGAAGTCCTCACGACGACGGAGATCGATGCTCCTCCGGAGCGTGTTTGGCCACACGTGGTAGGTTTCACCGAATTGCCCTCGCCATCGAATTGGTACTTCCACTTAGGGATTGCATATCCGCAGCGCGCAACCATTGTTGGATCTGGAGTCGGTGCAGTGCGCTATTGTGAATTCTCAACGGGTCCATTTGTTGAGCCGATCACTGCATGGGAACCCCCATACCGATTGGCGTTTGATGTTCAGTCCCAGCCTGCACCCATGCATGAACTTAGCCCCTACCGACATGTACACCCCCCACACCTCGATGGATACCTTCGCAGCAAACGGGGAGAGTTTCGATTGATCGATCTGGGCAACGGCCGAACGAAACTGGAAGGTCGTACCTGGTACGAATACGAGATCTATCCACAAAGCTATTGGACACTGTGGACCGATATGCTCATCCATCGGATCCATCAACGGGTGCTCGCCCATATCAAGAACCTCGCAGAGAGCCCCATCAACTTCCTCGAGCCGTAGGGTATGTGCAGCGGTCTACACCAGGACAATCATTTGCCACACACGATCCGCCCAACAACATCCATTCTATACGTACGGCTCGAACAACGGACCGCGGAACATACCACTGCGCCGATGTCTCTTGCAAAGACGCAAAGAAAACCGCAGAGCATTGGTCCCTCGCACTTCTACTTTCAACTTTCTCCTCTCAACTTTCTCAAGCCATCGGCAGGTTAATCTCCAAACAAATCGCGCTGCACCCAACCTGATTCACGTACCTGATCAACCTTGTGCTTGTTGCTCGCTACAGCTTGCAAGTAGGAATCCAAACTCGGGAGCGAAGTGATCGCTCCTGCCCTACCGCGTTCTTCGAGACGTTGCTGCACACGCGTGTGCAAAGCATAAACCAACGTCGGTGCATACGTGTCGTCCGGTGCATGCGTGAAGATCCACGGTTCAAGCCCCGATTCAATCCAATCCGCGATCACCAATGCCCACTCCTCCCAATATCCCAATACTTCCGCGACATTGTTGCGACCGATCAAGCGAACCATGGGCCGCCTTCCAGTCACCGCTCTTCGCAAAGGTACCTTCGGCTTTCTGATCTGCGAAGCCGATTCGCTGGCATCACCCGCTTGCATCGCATTCAATGGCCTGGAGTCAAACAACACACGATCAATCTGCAAGCGTTCAAGTAATTCGTGCAATCGGGCTTCGTTATCCCCCTCATCAAACCAATCCCGATGACGCAACTCGACTGCCCATGGCATTTCCTTCGGTAACTGCGCGAGGAAATGGGCAAGCTGCGGAAACTGCGCAAAAGAAAACGACGGCCCCAATTGAAGAAAGGTAGGACCTAACCGATCCCGCTTCGCCAGAATGTCCAACCGAGATAGCCACTCCTTGAGCAGCATTTCACACCCGACCAACTCCTTTTCATGGGAAATAACTTGCGGGAATTTGAAACAAAAACGAAACCCGACTGCACTCTGTTCCGCCCACTTCGCAAACGTCTCTTCCGGTGGCACCGAATAAAACGTGCTGTTTCCTTCGACCGTTGGAAACATCCGGGAGTACCAACCCAGTCCATCACTTGCTGCCGTTCCTTCGGGGTACACGACCGAGCTCCAATGGCGACAACCCCAAACCGGACAGCCAATGCGATAAGGCCAAGTTCCCCAATCCGCGATCGCTTCGACCGGAATATCCTCTACCTTCGCTACCAGCGAACGACGAGTTCCTCCCCGCTGTGACTTGCCCATTCCCGTCTCGTTGCAATCGTTAGAAGCAGCAGAACCAGAACCGGTTTTCCGGATTCTTTTTTTTGCTGGTGAAATATACTAATGTTCTGATTGACCACCCTATGGGATGTAGCATCTCATAGAAAGCTGTCAGGACCAAGGTACCCTCGCGCGGCCCGTTCTGCCACCCGTTCCTACGATCCGGATGATTCCATGACGCAATCGCATCGAAATTCTCCCTTTCCGCTGACGCCCTCTGCACGTTCCGCACATCGTCGTTCGCGACGACTGCGGGTCTTGCTGACGATGTCGATGCTCGCAACAAGCTCGCTGATTTCAGCCAGTACACTTTTTAGTGGGACAGCTCATGCACAGTGGTGTTGCGGAAGCAAACCACCCGCTCCCTACCCCGTCGGTGCACCTTATGCAATCAACAACGGCGCGAACCCATATTCTGCCGCTCGCCCAATGATTCCGGTGACTCCGATCACACCATCGAACGGGGCGATGACCAGCTATTACGGAAACTACGGCATGATGCCACCTGCAACCGGCAACGTGCTCCCGAACGGAATCCCTCAAACCGTTGTATCTGCGATGCCAACCGCCGCTTACGATACGCAATGGCAACGCACCCCGGTTACCTACTATCGACCCGTTACGCAGTACGATCCGAACTACGGAACTACCGTCACATCCCTTCAACCTTGCACTTCGTATCAATACCAAGCCGCCCGGGTTCCTATGATGGCACCTACCCCCGTTGGTGGTGCTTACGCACAAGCGTCCAATCAATGGCCGGCGATTAATCAACCTGGCTATTACCCCACTGGAGTTGCCTCAAGCAACACCATGCTGCCAACACTTGCACCCGCCGCAGCGTCGACTGTGGTCGCACCTCCCGCGATGCCAAGTTATCCTGCGGTTCAATCGCTTCCGAATTCTGGCGTTCAAATCCCAACTGTTCAGCCGGGTGCGTCGATCACTTCTGGTATGTACCCTTATTCCGCAGCACCTAACACAGCAGCAACAACACCAACAACGCCCTATTCAACCCAAGCGACGTTCACTCCGTTCTCAGTTCCACAAACTTCGGCGGCTGCACCCACGACGATCAGCGCGTCTGCCAACGGTACAGTCCCCGCCCAAACGCCTCTTTCAAATGGCGTGTATTACGGTGGTGCTCCAGCAACTGCGAATTGCCCTAATGGACTCTGCCCTACCACCGGGAACCTCACACCTCCCGTGGTACCTGGAGCTAGTTCCGTCGTCCCCTATGGACCGGTAACTTACCTCCCCGCCAAACCCGCCGCCGATGCTTCTCAACCCGTACTTCCGCCCGCTGGGTTCGCCCCGACGACAACCCAACTACCAACCGTCAACAGCGGCGCAGTGCTTGATCCGGAAACAGTTCGCGCTCCAAGCTTGCCTTTGAACAGCTCCCCTGCCCCATCGTCGCAATCAGCCCCGGTAGGCTCTGGTGCTGCCGGCTCTGGTGCTGCCGGTGCAACCTCCGTTGGTTCCAATCGCGGTGTACCCCATTCGGGGTCGGCAAAACTATGGAGCGATTCGGATCCACGCGTTGCGAACATGGTTCCGATGAACCGGTTACCAGTTGTACCGATCGATGCACAAACGTCACTGTCGAAGGTTCCAGCGCCACAGCTTCCGACTTCGCAGTATCCGACTCCGCAGTATCCGACCAGTCGGTCGATTCCCGCGAACCCATTTCCTGGAGCAAAATCCAATGATGGCGTTACGCCTGCTCCCGTCGAACCACCACCGATGAACTTCTTGCCACTCAAGGCACCTGTGGGCTTGGACGCAAAACCGAACTGGAACCCGAAATTGCTCGAACCTGCTGCACCTTCGTCGAATGGTTCCACCCATCCCGCACCGGCAAGTCCATCGATCAATCCGCAAAGTTTCGATGCAGAAAAAGTCGCACAACGGCAGAATGTTCAATCCGTAAACCATCCAGACCATTTCTAAGATGACCGAAACGGAGCCGATTTGGCACACCCTGGCGATTCTCGGGCCGAATCGCTGGTCGCGTCGTCCAGTGCTCGAGGTTTACCTTCCCCAAGAGTTAGCAACTCGGAATTACCTACGTGCCGAGCGGTGCGTTACCCTTTTGCGTTCCTTTCTGGACACAGGGCGATTTACAACAACACACTCCGAGAGTGTTGCGACGGCTTACGCTATCCTCGACCAACTTCAACACGTCGATCGCAATGAGTGCACAATCGCAACAGCACTGCTGCGAGTCGCAGAGTGGATGTCCGCAATGGCCGGTGTGCCAGTCGCATCACTTACTCCCTCTTGCTCTCTAGCCTCAAGCGACGATTGTGTCTGCGACAAAGTACTTCCGTTGGAAATGGAAGAAGAGTTACTCGCCATTCGCTGCTTCGAACTCGCTTGGGAATTGATGACTTGGGCCTCCACGGAATCACAACAACGCTCCGAAGAATACCCCATTGCCAAGAAATTTCGCGAACTCTTTGATTACGCAGACGACGTACGTCTTGGACCAAGCTCACGAGCGATTCTCGATGCGGCTACCGCGCGCGGAATTCCTTACTACCGCATGACCAGTGGGTCCTTATGCCAACTCGGCGAAGGCGTCCATCAGCGGCGCATCTGGACTGCAGAAACCGACGCGACAAGCGCCATCGCTGAATCGATTGCCAGCGATAAAGATCTCACGAAACGTTTGCTTCGAAACGTTGGTGTTCCCGTCCCCCTCGGGCGGCTAGTGACAAGCCCCGATGATGCTTGGAAAGCAGCCTTAGAAGTCGGATTGCCAGTGGTTGTCAAACCCAAAGACGCAAACCATCAACGGGGCATCTCCATTGAATTGACCGAGAGAAACGAAGTCGAAAAAGCTTACCACTGGGCCATCGAAGATGGTCAAACGCAAGAGGTGATGGTCGAGCAATTCGCTCGTGGACAACATCATCGTTTGCTCGTTGTGGGTAATCGCTTGATCGCAGCAGCTCGCGGTCACTGGGAAACGGTGCGAGGCGACGGGATATCTACCATCCATCAATTGGTGGAACAACTCAATGAAGATCCTCGGCGAGGCGAAGCCTACACCGATCCATTGGGCGTATTGAAACTCGATGCAGCCGCTAAGATCGAGCTTGCTAAACAAGGGCTCGAAGTTGAATCAGTGCCCATCGCAGACCGCGAAGTCTTGGTGCGCCGTACAGGTGACCTAACCACTGACTGCACCGAAGAAGTCCATCCGTTGACGGCGTCGCAAGCGGTCCTAGCTGCCAAAATGATCGGACTGGATATCGCTGGGTTGGATGTGCTCGCAGAAGACATCTCGAAGCCACTGAGAGACCAACGCGGTGCAGTCGTCGAAGTCAACGCGGGACCATCGCTAGGCCCTCACGTTCTGCCGCTGTTCGGAAAACCAAGGCCAGTTGGTAAAGCGATTTTAGAAATGCTTTTTCCAAACAATCTGACTGGGACTATCCCAATCGATGGACTTTGCGCCACCTCGGATCCCGACGACTGGAACGAGCGCGTCTCACAGTGGTTACTCAAGCGGCCCACGGAACTTGCTTTGAAGCCCGGCCAATTCGTCGCTGCTGTGACCCCTCGGAACATCCAAGTCGGGGACCAACCAATCGACTTGGGCGATGCGAACCTGCGTACGCGATGTTTGGCAGTCCTATCCAACCCCTG
>JBIJCS010000346.1:0-5501 GCA_044344575.1 Pirellula sp.
TTCCCGTCGCAATTCCCGAAAGCGACCGAGATTTAGAACAACGACGTTCCACTTAGGGTGATCCCCGTCCGGATCCCCCGAACGACGTACTAACTCGTCATTGAGCAACAACATCGTTTGCTCAACATCCCGCAATGACGCGATCTTGCAGGTCTCGCGAGACCTGCACTCCTGCACCAAACTCTGCAGCGAACTATCCTCTGCTCGGCTACCATCGAGGATCCAAAACGAGGCTCCACTAGATGTTTGCTTATTCTCAGTTGCAATCCAACTGCCCACCACCGATGCGACAAGGTCCTCTTGATTCGAAACCACCATCGCGTTGCGCCCCGGTGAACGCGTTAATTCTCGTTGCACGGGAGGCTCAATCGATACGCTATCTCCCAATACCCAATTCGAATTCGCTGTCAAAGATGAAATAACGATCGGATCCCAAAGAGCAAGCTTATGCCCCTCGAATATCACTCGCCTTCCTATCGCATTTGTCAATGGAGAATGCGGTACAGGCTGCGACGGCAATACGCGCAGTCGATCTATTTGCTCATGCTTAGGCAAATAAGCAACTTGGAAATTCTGATTTGCCTCAAGTCGCCCTCCCCCAGCGTTGTAAATACCTTGCCCAGAATACCTCAATCGCTCCGCAGCCGTATTGTCTTCACCAAGAATCAACATTGCATCTGCGCTATCACATTGCAGAGCAATACGGACAGCCATTTGCGCAAGTGTCGTCCTAGGAAGTGAATAGGCTCCTCCCAACGTCTGCGAAGCAAGAACTAAATGCAATCCAAACGATCGCCCTTGACGAACAATTCGATCCATCAACATCGAAGCTTGCTGAGAAAGCTTGTCATCTTCCACAAACAACTCTTGAAATTCGTCGATCACAATCAGTATCCGGGGTAACTTCACCTCGGGATGTTTGCGTTGCAAACTTGGTAAATCCTGAACACCCCAATTTCTAAACGCCTCTCCACGCGCACTAAGCACCTTGTCCAAGTACTCGAGCGCACTTAAACCAAACTCCCTGCGACTTTCAATTCCGATGATATCTGCATGCGGCAACTGTAACTCTGCGTAAACCTGAAACTCAACACCCTTCTTAAAATCCAGCAAAATCAATCGCAATTCATCCGGCGAATACTCCATCGCAGCTGAACTGATAAGCGTATGCAAAAGCGACGATTTCCCCGATCCCGTTTTACCCGCGATCAAAACGTGTTGCGACGTCCCCTCTCCCAAGGAAAGAAACTGCACTCGACCTGCATCCGAAATTCCAATCGGAATCTCCAAACCACTCGCAGAAGACTGAAGCTGCTGTAACTCTGCACCTTTTTTCAGAGACTCGTAAGGAACAATTCTCTTACCGATGTTTGTTGCGGCAATGAGGTGCTTGTCCATAATCCGCGCCACAGTTCCTTCATCGGGTGGCATTTCCAAATCGATGGGTACACCCTGAAACTCTTCTAAATTCAATTCCATCCTGGCAGGGCGTCTTCCTACCGCATCGCCAGCTGCAATAGATTCCGATTGGGATGAGTAAACGCGACCATGTAACGCAAACTCCTTGAGCTTATCCCGATCAGCAAACGTTGGCCATTGAATACTCGTAGACCAATCCACTAGAACCCCTACCCCGCAACGGTTCCCAGATGAAAGAATGGAACAAAGGGACTGCCACGACGAATCATCGAGTCCGAACGGAAAACCAGCCCAAACAACCAATCGATAGGGAATCGCCATCGGACCAGCTTGCTGATTGTACTCGTAAAGATTTCGATATTGATTTCGCAAACTCTGCTGAATCACATCCTCAATATGCCGCGCGGTGAGAGCTAATTGATCCGCAATATGGATCGGCTGCGTCCACACTCGATGATTGACCAGTTCCGGTGCGATATCAGCCAAATGCATTAACCAACTATACTGTTTTCCCAACCCCTCTGGGTCAATCACGGTAACTTGTAACATTCCGGCAGGAAGTGCAGTTACCGCCCTGAGCAATAGGTTCCGCATCGAAAGCTGCGCTGCTTCGCGGGCCACAGAATTGTCCGACTGAAAGATCAATCCTCCATGACCGATCAAGTCATAGAGGAAAGGGTACGGAGTTCCGATTGAAATCCTCCCAGCTAATTGATTCAATTGCTCGAAGTCTGAAGGACGCGATTTAGCAGGATGTGACTCTTCCGGATTCAAATGAATACGAAACGTCCCAAGTGGTAATGCCAGAGATGCCTCGTCGCGATTCCAATTCTCCCCATCAAATTCCGATGAATACCAATCCGGAAACCGCAACTGCCGTTGCTTATCCACCCATCGCATATGCTCCTGAACAAACCCAACCCCCTCTTTCCAACGCTTCGTCAGTGCTCTCTGGCCATCCCGGAATCTCGCGTTCAACGCAGCAATTCCCTCTTGCGCCTCCGTACGCAACCCATCCACTTCACTCCGCTGCTTCAACGCCAACTGCTCAACCTGCAACGGAAACGTGTCGTGAGCTTTCGCAAACGTCTCTAATCGCTCCGCACGATAACGACTCTTCTCTTTGGCTGTAGACTCAATCGTCGCGCGCTTGTTAGAACGATAATCCTCTTCCATCTGCCGAAGCAAATCCTGATGCGTCCGCTCCGCTTGATCCCGCATCTCTTGAAATTGCCCATCGACACGAGATAGTTCACTTCGGTAATTGCCTTCCGCAATCATATGCCCACGCTGGATTAACCCTCTTAGCGTCTGCTCCTCTCCAAGTACCGAATGGAACCCATCCCGCAAAGATTTGCTGATCAAGGGGAGAGTGGCGAGATACACACTCGCCGGAATAAGTATCGCACTCAGCAGTGACGCAATCACTAGAATCAGCGGTGCAACACCAATTGAATTGGTAATCCCAAACGCAACCCCGCCACCGACCATAGCCAACATTAGCAGAAACAATGGACTGACAACACGAGCCAATGAGTTCGACTGCAACGCCAGTTGCTTATCAGCTAACGCCTTGCGATGCGTTGCAAATTCCTTCGCCATCACTGCGAGCGTGCCGACATGATCCCAAGATCTCGGAGGTTCAGTCGCTTCGTAATCCTTCTGACTCAAAGCAGAATTCGCTGTCTTTACTGACACCCACTCGCGGATCTCACCGATCGATTCATCGAGCATTGTCGATTCACCCGCCAATTTACCTAACGCTTGATCACGTAACTGTTTGACCTGCGCGCGGCGAGCCTGATAGTCAGACTCCGTCTTCTCTCGCAATCTCTCGTAGTCAGCACGCTGCTTGGCCTCCGCGTCCTTCCTTTTGTTCTTCAGTGTCTTAAGCGTCGCTCGTTCCCACTGAATTTTCTCCAATGTCGCAAGCTCACTACGCTCCAACGCTTGATCTAAGCTCTCATCCCACTCTGTGATCAATCGCTCCGTCTGGCTCTTGTGACTGCTCGATTGCGTCGCCGCCTTGCCCCTATACTCCTCCTGGACGGCGGTCAGTCGCTCTGTAAGTGCGACGGAATCTACGGCATACGATGAAGACAACCTCTCCCATCGCGTCTTTAACCCGCGAATTTCCCTGAGCTGCAAACTGGCTAGAAAACGCCCTTGAGCCTCCCCAAACTTCCCCCCGAAGAGTCGGCCAGATTCACCTCCAAGACCGTCTCCCTCCCTGCGATTGCGATCTGACCTACCCACAGTAACACCCCCAACATGCAGTCCACCTCTGAATCAACAGAAAGAGATAGCTCTGTCACTGCTACTCTTTCGTCGATCCAGTATAGCAACCTTATGTTGAAGCAAGCACCCGGCAGCTTGCATTTCTTTTCTGGTCTCCAGAGACGTAACGGCAGGCAAAGACCTGCCGTTTGATGAGATTGCAACTACCGTCGAATCCCCCGAACACGGTTCAACGTTCGTCTCGAAAGATCCAACTCCAGCTCGCTGGAATCAAACAACCAATCGACGGTTTCCTGATCGGTCTGTGAGAAAATTACATCCACCGTAGCTTCGTCGTCAACCTCACCTGGACCTTCTCCTTCACCGGCTGCCGTAGGGCTTTGATTGATTGTGTTCACAACAATCAATGCGTCGAGCGGCGTAACAAACCCATCCCCATCAACGTCCACAAACGGTGGAGCATCCGAAGAATTCAGAGGCAGTTGCGATTCGCCCGGTCGTGCATTGATGTAATTGATCACCTCAAGCACATCCAAAGGCGATACCGATCCGTCAGCATTCACATCCAATCGGTTCGATTGGTTCTGGAACGCTGAATAGAAAGAAACAGTGACCGTCGCAACATTGCTCACTAATTGATTGGTATCTCTGTACTCATACTGGAATACAATCTGGACCGGTGCGGCAATGTCGTGAGTGAACAACACCCTGCCGTCAGGTAATACACTCGCAACTCCCTGCGTTGGCGTCGTTACGATCCGAACTGTCGTCGGATCAATGGATGCACCTTGTCCGGAATCGTTTGCCAACACATCCATGGTGATAGGCCGTCCATAAGATGTTCGGTAACTATCGTTGGTCGCAAAAGGAGGAAACTCGACCATGTTGTTGACCATAATGATAAATGCCTTCTCGAAATTCAACCCGCCTGCATCCGTTGCGCGAACCCTTACGGAATACGAATCTCGCTTCTCAAAATCAAATCGAGCGTTCGTCTCTAGACGATTCCCGCTTATCTTGAATTGAGCATTATCAAAACCGCCAGAACCACTTACCAATGAGTAAATCGCAGAATCACCAGCATCGACATCGATCGCACTCAGTAACCCTACTAAAGCACCCGGTGCAAGGTTCTCATTCACCGATTGACTGCTCAAGACGATGTTGGTCGGTCGTTCGTTCACATCGGTTACCGAAACAAAAACAGGTACCGTTACCGACGAACCGGCCCCATCCTGCACGCGAATCATCGGGGCGTAACTTGTTCGAGTTTCGAAATCGAACGACTGCAACGCAATGAGTTGATTTCCAACAATTGCAAACTCGGGACTGCTACCAACGAGGAAGTAACTAAACGTATCGCCAGCATCCTGATCGATCGCGCCCAACGTACCAATAACGCGGTTGCTCCCGGCATTCTCGGGTACGCTCGCAGGAGCGAGGACCACACCAGTCGGAGTATCATTCCGATCCAAGACCTGGATAACAAAGTTTCGAGTGACTTGCTGCCCCACCGAATCAATGGCTCGTACACGTACTGCGTAACTTGATTTCGCCTCGAAGTCAAAACTACTCTTGGCCACTAAGGTAGAGCCTTGGATGCTAAACGCCCCATTATCCGCAGACCCTGCACCATCTACCAAGGCATACACGATCGTCTCGTTAAAATCCGGGTCGTCCGTCGAAAGCGTTCCGATTACCAGTTCCGAACCATTTTCAGCAATCTGACTATTGCTTAAGAAAATGGTTGTGGGTGCTTCATTGACGTCAGTCACTTGAATCGCAAAATCACGTGTCGTTGACTGTCCTGCCACATCGGTAGCACGCACTCGTACGCTATACGA
>JBIJCS010000347.1:0-5497 GCA_044344575.1 Pirellula sp.
CTCCACCGCTCCCCCGTAGCCACCGCTCGCCAGACGGTGGATCTCTTCCTCGCAACATCCACCGCTTGGCAGCGGATGGCTACATAAGACACAGCCACCATCCCCCGCCTCCACCGCTCCCCCGTAGCCACCGCTCAAGGCACGCTCAAACCATCATGCCGACTTTGAATCCAAGCCTTCACCTCAGGCAACCGGCCGTATGCATACGCCAATAAAGCAATCGGCGGAATCGTCGGCTTGTCGACCCCCTGCTCCATCTGCAACTTGCACGACGCACACTCCGTGCTCCCTATCTGAGCCTTCGTCTGCTGCATGCTGCTAATCAACCCCCACCCCACACGCAAACTCGTGCGATATGTCTCACGCTTCAGCCCATATACGCCAGCCATCCCCGAACAACCTGAATCGGCATTCTCAACCGTCAATCCCGGTATCAATCGCAACAGCTTCATCCCGTTGTAATCCGGATCCAACACGCGAAGATGACAAGGCGTATGATACAACACATTCAAATGCAAAGGGGTAAAATCAAGCTCAAGCTCATTGCGGCCATGCATCTCCCACAAGTAACTTCCCGCATCGTGCGTATTGGCCGCCACTAACTCCGCATCATCACTGCGAAACAAATTCACATACTCATGCTTCAAACACAAAGCCGCCGTCGGCTCCGTCGTGATGATCTTGTACCCCTGGCGTACCGCATCCGCTAATCGCCTGATCTGCGGAGTAAGCAACCGTTCAACACGTGGGATATCCCCCAACGATATCTTGGTCATCCAAGTGACGGTTTGCCACGTAGGAACAAAAATCTCCACCCGCTGATGCTTGAGCACCTCCACCAAAGCCATCCCGATAAGTGGATTGTGCCAATTGGCATATTGATCCACCAAATACAACACCTTGGGACCCGCACCCCGATTCATCCGCGTCAACTTTTGCTTCGCCGCCCAACGCATAAACGGTTGCTTCGCTATCCGCGGCAATCGCCGACCCATCGCAATCCCCGTCGACTTTTCAAACAACCAACGCATGGTGCGGTTCTCAAGCGACCAATTGGCCAAACGCGGGAACCGACTTGCTATCGCTGCCAGCACATCCAGCCGCGATAAGAGACGATCCGTCAAACTCAATCCATGGGTTGCAGTATGCTGCGCCTTAAGCTCGACAACCATCCGAGGAATGTCCACCTGCGCAGGACAATCCAATCGACATTGATGACAGTGAAAACATAAATCTGCAATCGCTCGCATCTCGTCACTCTCGACCAGCTGCGTCGGAATCCGCCCCGACAACAAACCACGCACCAAATTCGCTTTCGCACGCGGAGAAGCCTCCTCGGCCCGCGAAGCCCGAAACATCGGACACATTCGCTCTCCAGGTGCACTCGTACGACACCGCCCACAACCATTGCACTGCATACTCACCGCATCCAACGTCGCTTCCTCGCTCCATTGCAAGATCGGTAACAATGGCCTCGTCGCGATCGCTGGCTCTTGAGACTCTGGATCGACCGGAATAGGACGCAAATTCTCGATCGGACGCTGCGGCGCGTCTGTGATCAACTTGCCAGGATTCAAGATCCCATTCGGATCAAACCAAGTCTTTATCTGCCGACACAATGGATAAAGCTCCCCAAGCTGCTGCCGAACGTAATTGCTGCGACTCAGCCCCACTGCATGCTCCCCTGAGATCACCCCTCGGTACTCAATGACTTTCTCGAAAAGCCGATCCGCCAACCGCTGTAACTTCTGCACGTCCTCCTGCGAACGTGGATCCAAAAAAGGCCGCAGTTGCAAATTCCCCTGCGAAGCATGCGCAAACAAGGTCGCAGTAACCCGCTCCGACTTGAGAATGTTCTGCATGTCAAACAAAAACTCCGGCATCTTCTCCGGCTGAATCGACAAGTCATCGACAAACGCAATCGGCTTCTGCTGACCCGATATCCGTACCAACTGCGGAACTATCCTGCGACTCAATCGCCACACCAAATCACGCTCCGCATCATCGACGATCAATCGCGTCTGATGCGTCGATGGTGCCTTGCGAATGATCCGCTGCACCAACCCCGTCAACCGCTGCTTGACCTCCGCCAAATCCTCCCCCTGATGCTCGATCAACAACAAAGCCTCCGCACCCCGAGGTAACATCGATTCGTATCGAGGATCCATCTCTCTGGCAATCTCTATCAATCGACGATCCATCAAATCACAAGCCGCTACTTCGTCCTTACGCGCCTCAAGCGCTGCTCGCGCCGCCAACTCAAGCTTCTCAAAAAGCAATAACACCACCGCCCGAGCACCCGGCATGCGATCAATACGCAACGTCAACTCTGTCATCAACGACAATGTCCCCTCAGCACCCGATTGAAGACGAGCAAGATCGACAAGATCATCCTCCAACAATGCCTCTAACCGATAACCACACCCCCTTGGAACACCCTTCCATGGCGGTGACTGAATCGCAAGCCTATTCTCCGACAACAGCTTCCCAACATCCGCCGCCAACTGGTCCAACCGCGAACTCCCAGTATTCGGATAATGCCACGATGTCTTGCGCAACGAAACTTGCTCGCCATCCGCCAACACCGCATGAGCTTGTAACAGTCGTGAACCGGCCGTTCCATAACGAGGATAGTGACTCCCGAGCGAATCAATCGCGACCAAACTGCCCACCGTTGTCACCGCACGAGTCGGCGGATCAATCCCTAACACAAACCGCTGCTGCGCTAATTGGCGATTCAAATCCCCCAAAGTAATGCCAGGCTGAACACGAACCACCATCCGGTCCGCATCAATCTCTAACACTCGCCGCATAAACCTCGAAAAATCGATGACGATGCCCGGTCCAAGCGACTGGCCCGCCAATCCCGTCCCGCCACCTCGAGGATACACCGGCAACGAATGATCCGCCGCATACTTGATACACTGCGATACATCGTTGCCATGCCTCGGCCTTACGATCGCTAACGGTTGTATCTCATACAAACTCGCATCGCTTGCGTAAAGCTGCGTACTGAGCGCGTCACAATGCGCCTCGCCATCGAGAATCCCCCGCAAATCAGCTTGAATTCTCGCCTGTTCAGCTTCCAAATCACCACCTAACGATGTGCCACAGATGGGCTAGTCGAGCAACGAAGCAACACGCAAACCAAATCGACCCAAGACTACTTTCCTTGTAGCGCCCGCTGAACCTTGCTGTGCCTGATGCTGTAGCCAAAGTAAATCACAAAACCAATCAACAACCACACGATCAACCGCGTCCAGTTTTCCTTCCCAAGGCCAACAATCATCGCTCCGCAGACAATCACAGCCAAGATTGGAACGACCGGTACAAAAGGGGTGCGGAACGGTCGCGGAGCATCGGGATCGCTACGGCGCATCAAAATGATGCCAATCGAGACCAACGCAAAAGCAAACAAAGTTCCAATACTGGTCATGTCGCCGACCACATGGTCCGGGATAAACCCAGCAAACAACGCCACAAAAACAAAAAACAACCAATTCGATTTCGCGGGTGTCTGATACTCCGGATGCAACTCCGCAAAAAAGTGTGGAACCAATCCGTCGCGAGCCATCGAATAAAACACGCGACTCTGCCCAAGCAACATCACCAAGATCACCGAAGAAAATCCAAAGAGAATCGCAACCGTAATGAAATTGCTAAGCCAGCCGTAGCCAGTCATGTACTGCTCGATCGCATAAGCCACCGAAGCCTCCTTGCCCTTGGTCGGATCCCGGAAATCCGCATACGGTGCAATACCAGTCAGCACATAGCTAAACAAAATATAAAGGATCGTGCACACAACGAGGGAACCAAGAATCCCGATCGGCATGTCCCGCTTCGGATTCTTCGTCTCCTGTGCAACCGTCGAAACCGCATCGAATCCAATAAACGCAAAGAAAACCACGCCGGCACCCCCCAAAATCCCCCAAATTCCCCCGAAAGCATGCGAGTTGTACTCCGCTGGTGGTGGAATGAACGGTTGGTGATTGGTCGGATCAATGAACTGCCATCCCAACGCAATAAACAAGACGACGATCAACACTTTCACAGAGACAACTATCGCATTGAATACCGCCGACTCCTTGATCCCACGCACCAACACCAACGTGAGGAACAACAAAATGAAAATCGCGGGTAAGTTGATCAAACCAGTAACGCCTTCGGGAGAACGCTCAAAGGGTGAATGGCAGAACTGATACGGGATCGTATAGTCCGGCCCTATGAAGTTCGCGATCAATTTGTTCAGATACTGCGACCAAGCGATCGCGACAGTGGCGGCACCCAAGGCGTACTCAAGCACCAAATCCCACCCGATGATCCAAGCAAAAAGCTCCCCCATCGTTGCATAAGAGTAGGTGTAAGCACTTCCGGAGACTGGGGTCATGGCTGAAAACTCAGCATAACACATGCCAGCTAACGCACACCCGATTGCCGCGACGATGAAACTCAACGTAACACTCGGACCCGCATGCTCTGCAGCCGCAGCCGCCGTACGGACAAAAAGCCCCGCACCAATGATCGCCCCAATTCCCAACAATACCAAGTTCCAGGGGCCCAAGTGACGGCGAAGCGTCCCATGCCCCTCGGCATTCGCTTCCTCGGTCAAGTCAGCCAGCGATTTCCGCGCGAAAAGATTCATAATGGATTCAGAAGATTTCAACGAAAGACGGGGGAAACACAACTGCGGTTTGGGCAACGACGACAAAACGCCGGGAGAGGAACCACCCAGAACCCATCAGCAAACACAAAGTATACCACGCCAGCTTGGTTTCATGGCTTGCTTCCCACCAGGAATTCGCACGAAACGACAAGCCCCTCCGTCCGTTTGCCCTACCGCAAACGAGAAAGACCCGTCACTACAACCAGCAAATTGAAAACAACCGTTCGCCACGCTCGCTAACGCAAAGCGAGAAGAAGTGCGTTGCCAAACCAGAAACGTTGCTGCCAAACCCACCCCCTGCGAAAAGTGTCTTGCAAAAGGCAAAAATTCTGCGAAACTTAGTGCAGCATGGGCGAGGGATCCGGAGAAATAACCGGGGACCGCTCAAGGCTGGAGAGGTGGCTGAGTGGTCTAAAGCACCGGATTGCTAATTCGGCGTAGGGTTAACTCCTTACCGCAGGTTCGAATCCTGTCCTCTCCGCTTTTGCCGATGGGCTGAGAAGCCCATCGGCAAAAGAGAAAGTAGATACGAGAAAATGGAAAGTAGATTTTCTCGACCAATATGTGCTTGTTATCTACTCTCTACTTTCTACTCTCTAATTCCTACCCTCTGCGAAGCCCACCGCGTTGCATTTCGCGTCGCGCGAGTCGTCAGAACACTGTGGTTTGCATCTCCCAGTTCTGCCACAATTCGCATCCAAGGAGCCGGTAGCATCCCAAAGAATCTTAGAATCTGCTTGATCGGAGATTAGCTTCGACCACCGCATCATGGAAATAGCCCCACGCGGCTCGAGTCTCGGGGCTTTGGAAAGTCGTCCTCGGCAAGCTTCTTTT
>JBIJCS010000348.1:0-5496 GCA_044344575.1 Pirellula sp.
ATTTTGCGAACTATTGGGAGGGTTGGTTTCGGCGGGTTTATCTTCGATCAAGCGGACGGGTAGTCCGGTGGAGGTAAACATTTTCGGGGGTGCGATCTGGATGGGTGGGAGGGTTGAGTTCGGTGCGGATTGGGTGGGGTTTGAGGTAGGGGTATTTGGGAATAGGAGGCTTGTTTTTCCGGTTGGGGCACCGAGGTTCAGGTCGTTCTTGGGGGTTGAGTTGAATTGCGGGGGTGTGGGCGTTGTTGCAAGGTTTGGTTTGGCGACCCCGGAGCCGATGATAGGGCTTGAGTTTGCGGTGGGTGGAGAAGCGGGAGGTTGTTTGGAGCTTGCGAAACGCATCGAGCCGACGAGTGCTTGAGCGGTTTTTGGGAGTTTTGGCATGCGGGTCAGTTCGAGCGAGTTGCCCGCGTGGTCTTTGACGTTTAGGCGGACGATCAATTGGGTCGCTTGATGTGGGATGGACCAGGAGGCCGCCCCTATCCATTCGTTTTCTTGGTTAGAGCGTTGGGTGTCGCAGGGGATGTCTTTCCAAGCGGTATCAAGGTCGGTTTGGTATTCGAGACGAACGGAGGCGTAGTCGAGGGTGGCGTCGACGATCCGGAATTCGGCTTGCAGATCTCCTTTGCGATCGAGATCGATGAGAAGTTCACCAGTAGGTTTTTGGGAGTCGACGACGATTCGCATGGGTTCGCCGGGTTGATCGATCAGGTTTCCTTGTCGATCGAGCGTTTTGATGCGAAACCAGAATTCCCCGTCGCGGGGGGCTTGGAACTGGAATTGCCGATCGGTGGAAGGAGTGGAGGAGGTATCGATGAAGGTGGTTTGATTATTGCTGACGGTTTGATTTTTGCCGACGGTTTGATTTTTGCCGATGGAGGACCACGAGTTCCCTGAGTCGGAGGAGACTTCGAGTTCAACCCAATGAGGAGGATTTGATTGTTGATGAACTTGGAAGGGGATGACAAGTTCTTTGCGAGGCCAGTGGATTTGTTGTGCGGATGCAGTTTCGGGAGTGAAGAGTCCCGAAGGCGCGAGGCCCGAGTTGAAAAGGAAGAGGGTAGTGGGGGCAAGCTTGGCGAGGAGTTTCGAGAGCAGTCGGGGAGAGTTTCGAGGTTGCTTGATTGCTGACATGGGTTTGCCATCCGGTTGAAGTCGAGGACTTGGACGGCGAGAGCATTGATAAGCAATTAGGGATTGCTATTTGTGTTGCCGACCATGTTGGAGTATGCCTCACAGTTGCGCGCAAATTCTTCGCAGTTCAAACTTGAGGAGAAAAGAAAGATCCGTCCGGATTTTTGTTCGATAAAACCGAATCGGCAGTCACCATCGATCCATTTCCCCGATTTGGAAAATTCGATTAAGTCGCACCCGCTAAGGATAGGAGCGAAATGATCTGGTGAGTTGAGGAAGGAGTCGCGGGCTTGAGCGGAGGCGAATAGGTAGGTTCTTCCTCGGTGTTGGGTGGAGAATTCTTCGGAGCCTTGGACCCAGGCTGGAGTGGCAGGTTGTCCTGATTTTGCAGCGTCGATCGCCAGACGTAGAGAGACGGGGCAATGGCCTTGCATGGCGACGTTGGTCGGTAGGTTTTCCGAGGGAGTGTTTGTAGGGGTACGTTTTGGAGGTTGTGCGACGGTTACTTCAGCGGTGTCTACGGAGTTCAGGGTACTTTCGGAGAGACGAATCCGAGCCGGTTCGGAGGGGTTTGCATTTGTGGTGTTTTGGGGTGTGGATTCTGCGGATGGGAACGAGGCGAGCGAGGAGGCTGTTTGAGGTCGAGGGGCAGTTTTATTCGCCAATGCATTTGGGATGGTTTGTGTGCTTGGGATAGGGTTTGCATTGGATTTGGAGGAGCGTTGAGTATTTTTCTCTGCGACTTTTGCAACAATTTTCTCGTAGACGGCTGGATCTTGGTTGCTGACGTTACGGTAGATTTCATCGCCGTTGGGGAAGAGGTACACATCGGTCGGCCAGCGGTTGACGCGCATGCGGAGAGCGGTTTTCAGATCGCGTTCGGCATTGATTCGAACGGGAATGACTTGGGAGTTGAGGGCATCGATGAGTTGAGGGTCGCGGAAAGCTTTCTTTTCGAGCATGCGACAGGGGGGGCAGTTATCACCGTAGAAGTGAATGAGGACAGGTTTCCCGGAGTTCGCGGCGCGTCGCATCGCAAGGTCGAGATCTTCTTCCCATTGAATTTCTTCTTGGAAGTTGCGGGCCAGAGCGGAAGGGAGCAGATGCGAAGGTGTCAGGTAGGAGCTTGCGCTCAGTGCTAGGAGTGCCAGGGGTAGTGAAGCTAGAAAGGAAGTTCGTCGAATCATGATGGGGAGTGTGAGCGAAAGAGAGCACAGGAGGGACGAGAATCTATTCCGGATAGATCGGTTCTGCGGGTCGTAGGGGTGGAAGGATTTAGTGAAAATTGGGAAAAAAGAGTGGAGTTAGGGAGGGGATGGACAGGAATCAGCTTGACAAAGCCTGCTCGTCCGTTAATCTTTTCACGTCCTGTTGAGCTGAAGCGAAAGTGTTTTTCTCGCTTCAGTTGCTTTTGCAGCCCTTGCTAGGATGGCAATTAGCAAACAGCGGTAGTTTCTTGGATTTGGAATGGCACACTCTCAGCGAGGGGTGGGCTGGACGTCTGAGAGCTACAAGGTTTGTTGTCGACGGTGGCTTGTTGCCGGTGCGGTGCTCCGACCGGTATTCTGACTCGCCTCCATTGTTCGATTCGCTGAATGCAAGCGTTGCAACTTGTTGGGTTCTTGGAAAAGGTGTTTCCTAGACCCTAGTTTCCTTTAGACGATCGGATCCTGGCGTGATGAATGCGTCGGAGGGTCTGCGTTTTCTAGTTTTCCGTTGAAGACGGGTTATTCTATGCCAAAAAAGAAGCGTTATCGGTCGCACGTGCGCGGAGACGATATGGGTGGTAGTTCAAGTGGTTCTCGTCCACGAGTGCGGAGAACGCGTCGGCGTCATGGGCCTGGTTATCAGCAGGCTTTTGGTCGAGAGGATGATGTACAGGTTGGGGGCGAGGGGTCTCAGGAGCCTGAGTTGGATGCGGAAGGCAATCCGGTGGTACGAGCTGAGGCATCCGTGCCGCAGGAGGAGCCGGGCGTTGAGTTTTATGGGATGTTAGAGATGCATCCGAATGGGTATGGGTTTTTGCGGTCGCCTTCGAACAATTACTCTCGAGAGCGTTCCGACCCATTTGTACCTGGGACGATGATCGAGAAGTTTCGGTTGCGTCAGGGGTTGAAGATACGGGCGGTGATGCAGCAGAGTCGCAGATCGCAGGGTCCGCGAGTGCGAGAGATTGTCGATGTGGAGGGGATGAAGCCGGAGGATTATGTCAACGTCAAGACGTTTGACACATTGACGCCGATTAATCCAGAGAAGTGGTTGCGATTGGAGGTGGGACCGCAGCCGGTAACCAATCGGGTCATCGATTTGCTAGCACCACTAGGTCGCGGACAGCGATCATTGATTGTAGCTCCGCCGCGATCGGGCAAGACGATTATGTTGCAGAACATATCGCGAGGGATTGCGGAGAATTACCCGGACGTTGAATTGATTGTATTGTTGATCGATGAGCGGCCGGAAGAGGTAACCGACATGCGTCGCAGTGTGACGCGTGGTGAGGTGATTGCGAGCAGTCTTGATGAGGATGTTGATTCTCACGTTCGGCTCAGTCAGTTGGTGGTGGATCGTTGCCGACGGCTGGCGGAGATGGGTAAAGATGTCTTTTTGTTGATGGATTCGATTACTCGGTTGGCTCGAGCTTTCAACAAGTGGGTAGGTAATTCTGGTCCTACGATGTCTGGTGGTGTGAACATCAAAGCGATGGACATTCCTAAGAAGTTGTTTGCGACGGCCCGAGCATTTGCGGAGGGTGGATCGTTGACCATCGTGGGAACGGCGTTGGTCGATACTGGTTCGCGAATGGACGAGTTGATTTTCCAGGAGTTCAAGGGAACTGGAAACATGGAGTTGGTATTGGATCGCAAGTTAGCGGATCGTCGCATATGGCCTGCGATTGACATTACGCAATCGGGTACACGTCGCGAGGAGTTATTGCATGATCCGGAGACGTACCATGCGGTGACGATGATACGTCGGACGCTCAACTCGATGAATCCGATTGAGGCGATGGAGCAATTGACCAAGCAATTGGGACGGTTCCCGAGCAATCGAGAGTTTTTGAAGTTGATTTCGAATGCCAAGGTGATGGACTGATTTGTTTCGATTTCGCAAATTGCAACGCGTGGTACGTCAGCGAGATTTTGATCGCGCCTTCAAGGGAGGGCGCGTATCTGCGGATGGGACTTTAGTGATGCATGCGGTGGTGAATGGATTGAAGCATTCCCGGTTGGGGATATCGATTTCTCGACGGGTTGGGAATGCGGTGGTTCGTAATTTATGGAAGCGTAGGATACGTGAAGCATTTCGGTTGCAGCAGGATCGAATCCCTCTAGGGTTGGATTTGGTTGTGCGACCGAGGAAGGGATCGAAGCCCGAGCATGCGATGATTTTTCGATCCATGCTGACACTCTCAACAAAGTTGGGGAAGCAATGCCGGGGTTCGGCGACTGGGCCGCATTCTCAGGAAAAGTAGGTCTGGGTTGGTTGGGGGGGAGTTGTGCAGTACCGATTTGACTGCATCCAAGCGACGGATCGACGTGTTTCTGCCCTGTCGCAGTGGATTTGATTTTGCCGATTGTATCGATTCGGCTCATGAATCTGATTCTATCGTTCCGATGCAGGCATAGGGTGATGTGGTTTCGTGTTGCGCGGGCTGTATCGCAAGGTGCCATGGAGCGAGAAACGAGCGATGGTAGAAGCATTTTTCGGACTTCGAAAGCGGCCTTTTCTGGCTGTCCCGCGTATAGATAGCTATGTGGCTACTTCGGCGAGTGCTGGTGCGATCGGTGCGGGGGTACATTGTATAGAGCGAGGTGATGGGCCAGTTCTTTTGGTGGGTGGTGCTGGTTTAGGGAAGACCTTGTGTCTGATGAAGATGGCAGAGCGATTGCATACGCATTCGCAGATGCAGGTTGCTTTGATAGCCGGGGCGCAGGTTTGTACGCGTCGCGCGTTGCTTCAGACTGTACTGTTTCATTTAGGGTTGCCTTGTCAGGAGACGGATGAGGGGCGGCTGCGATTGGCGGTTTTGTCGCATTTGCGAACGTATGGCAGTGATTCGCGGCCGGTGTTGAAGGCGTATCCACGGGGTTTGTTTGAGCGATCTGGGGTGGTTCAGCCAAGCGTTGGCGATGGTGCGGTGAAAGCACTCGTATTGATGTTTGATGAAGCGCAGACGTTGAGCGTCAAGTTGCTCGATGAGATAAGGGTTTTGACGAATGTCCTCGGTGAGGAAGGATCATGTGTACGGGTGGTTTTTGGGGGCACGCACCGACTCGAGGATACTTTAGCGCATCCGCAGTTAGAGTCGCTGAATCAGCGGATTGGGTTGCGTGCGTATTTAGCTCCGTTGCATCTCTTGGA
>JBIJCS010000654.1:0-5472 GCA_044344575.1 Pirellula sp.
CGTTAGAACCGACATTATGGGTTAAGGGAGTGCTACGGTTCGAGTAATCCAGCGTGTCGTAGCCAGTACCACCTTCGAGCAGCGAGAGGGTCAATGCGCTATCGGCGATGACGAAGCGATCGGCACCATCGCCACCGTTGACGGTTTGGATGGAGTTGTTGATGAAGAAGGTATCTGATTGTCCAAGGCCATTGGCGGTTCTGGTCTCGATACTGGTATGGCGAATCACAATGGAATTCAACGTGATCGAGTCCGAGTTGATGGCGAACGTATCGGCGGCCGAGGAACCGTTGACCGTCAACGTGTCAGTACCCTCGCCTGCGAGGATTTGGATTTCCGTGCCGAAGGGGATTGGGCCGCTGTAGACTTGATTTACTCCTCTGCGGATCGTCCATGAATTCGTGTTGTTCTGGATAACTGTAAACGAATCATTCCCAGAAGTTCCCGAAATCACGATAGGAGAAACCACCATGGCCAAGTTCCCAAACTCGGATGAAGGATTCGCTGCAATCGACGTAACAAACTCACCGGAAGAAATTGATGCGGCAAGCGAGTTCAAAGGGAGCACGAAACGGAATCGATTTGTCTCGTCACTACCGATCGGAGTGCCTCCCACTGTACTCGCATCATAAGTCCCCGTGCCCGCATCCAAGTCCTGTGCACTGCCTTCGACGAGACTGGTCAAAAACGTTTCACCTTGACCAAATCCATTCGAGTAATTCCTCGTCTTGTACAATTCGATGCGTGTACCCGGACGCGCGAAGCCTTCGACAATCAACGACGCACCGTTTCGCTGTACCGAGGTGATCACGGGTGCATTCGGTACACCATCGACATCGCCGAAGTCATTCGGTGTAGCACCACTCGGAGCCAAATCAATCGCGTAGTTTGTGTTACCGAAAAAACGATTCCTGCCGAACTCATTGGCGACCGCACTCGTGGAGTCGAGGATTCCAATAAGATTGTTGGCGATTAGATTCCCCTGAGTCGAATCATCGCCTCCAATGAGATTCTCCGACGAACCGCTGCGTAGTTCGATGCCAGCACCTAAATTAGGAATCGAAGTTTCACCATCCGGCCCCAATCCAATGATGTTTCCCTGAATTGTGTTACGATGCGAACCGAGGGATGAATTACCGAACGCAGTCATTACAACTCCGAGCTTCTGGTTCCCAGAAATGACATTTTGGAGTACCGACGTCTCGCTTGAGCCGCTAACAAGCCCAACCCCAGCTTCGAGGTTAGGAATTGCTTGTGTTCCCGTAAGATCAATCCCGATCCAATTGTTTTGAATCACGTTGCCAGTGCTACCAACTGCTTCAACCGCCACCCCTGCTAGTGTGTTCCCCGAAACGATGTTTCTTGCCTGTGGAGTTGGTCCACCGATTACATTGTTTTTTGCGCCAACACTGATCAATACTCCTGAATTTTTGTTGCCTAAGGCCGCAGTTCCGCTCGCATTCAATCCGATGAAGTTCCCCGAGACTACATTGGATTCCGTACCTACATCTCGAATGAATACACCCCGCCCATTCAATCCGCTTTTGCTTCCGGATAGCACATTGCGTCCCCCTTCTGCAACTCCACCGATCGTATTGAATTTGGCACCACCACTGATACGTACGGCACTATTTGTATTACCAAGAGCCGAATTGCCAGAACGATCAGTACCAACGTAGTTACCGACAACAGTGTTTCCTGTAGATCCAACTCCGACGATCGATATCCCTTCGTCCTTATTCCCTGAAATTACGTTTCTCGCAAGCGGAGTGTAGCCTCCAATCACATGTTCTTTTGAATCCATAATGGTGATTCCATCCATGAAATTCCCGAGGGCCGTTGTACCGGTAATGTCCGTCCCAATATGATTTCCTTGGACGGTCACAGGAGATGTCCCCGTACCGGAAATCGCGATCCCATGCTGTTTGTTTCCAGAAATCACATTCCGCGCACCTTCTTGAGCACCTCCAATAACCACCGTTGCAGTACTTCCTGTGACTGTGATGCCACTTCCTCCATTCGCAAGCACAGTGCTTCCGAGAATATCCAAACCGATGATATTCCCCAGGAAGGAGATCTCTTCTGTAGTGGACTGAACCGAAACCCCCGCATTACCACTTCCGGAAATCACATTTTTTTCGAGACGTGTTGTCCCAGCTTCTGCGATCAACACCCCTAAGTCCTTGTTGCCAATCGCAGCGGTCCCCGAAGCGTTTGTACCGATCAAGTTTCGCGAAACCACATTGTTTCTCGTCCCCGCCCCCGATACGTAAACGCCGACATACTGATTGCCGGAAATGACGTTTCTTTCGTCATCATCAAACAAACCGTCTTCGTTCGATCCGATAATATTGTCCGATGCGCCCGCGTAGACAAATAGGCTCGTCCAAGTTTCGTCGGGGAATGAAGCATTGCCGCTTGGCGTTGTCCCCAAATAGTTGCCAGACACTCGATTGAATCGAGTCCCTTCACCAGTAATCTCAACGTTTAAAATGAGATTTGAAGCAATAACGTTCTTTTCGTGAAGTTCCCCAGGACTGCCATCTCCATTCACACCAATCATGTTGTTTGACGCACCGCCAAAAAGAGCAACGCCCATGGTGGCGTTTCCCAATCCAGTCACACCCTCGCGCGTTGTTCCAATGTAATTTCCTGCAACACTGTTTTCATTCGCTCGAATAGCAATACCGTGCCCTTGATTCCCCGCAATTGTATTGCCTTCTACAAGATCGCTAACCCCGTTCCCATCAGTACCCACCCTCGTGCGATCTGCTCCCGATTCGATAAGAACGGATGCCCAACCTAAGTTCGGAAGACGCTTCGCTCCCGACACATCGAGTCCCACCGTATTCCCAGAAATCACCGTGTTGGTCGTACCTGAATCACCAACGTAAATCCCATGGATCGTGTTTCCAGAAATCAAATTACCCTCAATCGCATCCGATACCCCATCCCCATTTGTACCGAGAATATTATTTGATGCGCCACCATAAACTCCGATGCCATGTTCGTTCGGCAAAGATGCTAATCCATCCAGCGTAGTGCCGATCCGGTTTCCAGAAATCCGATTCTCGGACGTACCCGCTTGTTCTATCCAAACCCCCCAATGGATACTACCGGAGATCAAATTCGATTCAACCGATGAAGAAGAAACCCCAAGAACATTGTCGTGGGTTCCCTCCGCCAATATCACCCCCCAACTGTTCGGGATGGCGTGCATTCCCGTTACATCCGTCCCAATCTTATTTCCAGCAACGCGATTCGAATGCGTGTCGGCCCCTGATATTCGAATCCCTGCATAATTGTTTCCCGACAACAGGTTCCCTTCGATGGCATCCCCAGGACTCCCATCTCCATCCGTTCCAATAATGTTGAAACTTGAACCGCCCGATATCTCAATCCCTAAACTGCCATTGGGAACCGCCGCGGTCCCAGAAGCATTTGTCCCAAAAAAATTTCCAGCAACGACCGAAGAGCCCCGCGCGAGCGTTAAACCATGGACGGGAGAACCGGAAAACACGTTTCTCTCTGCGGCATCGTAAACACCGTCCCCATTCGTTCCAATCCGTGTACGCATGGCACCATCAAGCACAAACAAATTTGCCCACTCACCATTCGAAAGCGCACTGTTACCCGTTGCGTCTAATCCAAACCAATTTCCCGCAATCACGTTGTCATCCGTCTTTTCACCAATGACAACCATTCCAAGCCCATTGTTGCCTGAAACGATGTTGCGTTCCAACTCATCCGAGACTCCATCTGCATTGGTCCCAAAGACGTTGTAATTTGCCTCAGACGACAAGAACACCCCTCGATAATTCGCAATCGATGTCATTCCATCAGCGGATGTGCCGATGTAGTTCCCAGACAATCGATGCAGCGTCCCTTTCGCATCCAGCCCAACAGTACCGTTTCCTGAAATAACATTGCGCTCATTGGCTTCCCCAGCACTCGCATCGCCGTTCACTCCGACGACATTGTTGCTTGTCATCGTCCCGATATGAATACCAAGGCCCAGATTGCCCAGTGCTGCGGTTCCTGATGCATTCGTACCAACATAATTTCCAGCAATCGTTGTGTACGAAGACCCTAGAGCGATGCCATGCAACTCATTGCCTGAAACAACATTCCGCTCGGCTACATCACTGATGTTATCGCCATTGGTTCCAATAAGCGTGTACGTTGGACCTTGCTCGACATGAATTGCCGTCCAACCTTTATTCGCCAAGCTCGCGTTTCCGGTGATATCCGTACCAATCAGATTCCCGGCGATCGTGTTGTGCTTGGTCCCTACCGATGCAATGAATATCGCATGACCGGCATTCCCCGAAATGAGATTCCCTTCCAAACTATCTCCATGACCGTCTCCATTGGTGCCGATGAAATTGTTAGAAGCCCCCGTCCAAATCGCGATTCCATGGTAATTCGGAAGAGCCGCAAGCCCGTCTGCCGTCGTGCCGATTCTGTTGCCGGCAACTCGCACGTTGGATGTCTTCTCATAAGTTAAGATGACACCCCAATCCCAATTCCCGGAGATCAAATTCCCTTCGTTCAGGTCATTAACACCGTCACCATCTGTGCCGATGACAATGTCCGCGCTGTCATGAACCAACACTCCCACTTGATTCGCCTTCGCCGTCAATCCCGCTTCGTCCGTCCCCAACCGACAGTTCTGCACTTTGCCGTTATTCGCCCCCAGAAAGAAAACTGCAAATCCATTCGCAAAATTGTTGACGGTAAGATTCACGATCTCCACCCCGGAACCGTTGATCGCAATCCCATGTGTCGGAGCCCCCGTTCCATCCACCGTCACACGATTCTCACCATCGATGATCAAGTCATCTCCGATCCAAGGCATGTTCGCTGCAGGACGCACCGCAGTGATTTCCGGTGCGAAGACAATCCGATCTGCACCTGCCTGAGAATTGGCAATCTGAATCATGTCCGACAGCGTCCCCGGCCCAGTTCCATCTGCAACCGTAACCACCAACAGTGGGTTTGTAGCCAGTACTCGTCGCGTTTCTAAAGCTTCTATCACTAGACGTCGACGCCAACAAGCAGGATCACCCCCCTTCTGAACACGCGTTATTTGACGAACTGTTCGATGCCGCCCCTGCAGTAACTTTTTCATGGTGAAGCCGTAGAGTTTACTTCGAGTAAGTTCCATCAGAATCAATCACAACCGATGAACTCTTTTAATGCCTCTCACCATGCATTCAATAAGCAACCGCCAAAAAATAGTTTCAAAAAACAGCGTTCGAGCTCGCAAAGATGGGCCGGTAGCCGCCCAACTACTTCTTAAAAACCAATGGTTTTCCGCCCCAACGCAATTGACGAAACAAGCGAAAAAAAATCGCCAAAAATCTAGAAATCGATCCCGGGGATTATCCGAGAATTTTTTGCACTACCTCCTTTAACCCACCTCATGGAGCCAGGCCCCGACCCGTTCAGCGAATCCATCGTTGAGCGGTC
>JBIJCS010000024.1:0-17962 GCA_044344575.1 Pirellula sp.
TTTCAGCTCCTTTTTCGTCGGATTCAAATTCTTGGAGGCGTTCGAGAGCTAGCTCGGGATGGCGATGAAAAACATCGAGGACATCGTAGTGTCTCAAGAGAGAGAGAGTTCGCCCGGTTGGCTGAGGCCCATCGCGGTGGAGGAGATTTAAGGACTCCGTGAGAGGATTGACTGGGGTGCGACGCGGTTCGAGGTATCGTTGCGACGCGCAGCCACTTGAGAAAACGCTCAAGAGCAGAAAGAGTCTCAGGATGTTCGCGAAGGGTAGGTGTGCGGGTGCGCACGGAGCGGTAAGAGAGGCAGCGCGCTCGTCGAAGGTATTGTTCGGAGAAGATCGAGGCACACCGATCCCCAGCAGCATCGAATTCCCCAGCGTACGAAAGTGAACGGAATCAAATCTCCGCGTGCGGCCTGACCGGAGGTGTTACTTCCGGGTAGGCCATCCCTACGATAGGGTGCACGATCAATCGGAGTGCATAGCAATCGGCGTTCATAGCAAAACGCTGAGCCGGAATGCAACGGCAGTTGCGGTGCGCGGTCGGGGATGCGGATCGATTGCGAAGGTGCAGTAGGTGGGTGATGGAATCAGTTGGCAGGTTGCAGTTCTTTTTCGGGGATGACCCATAGTTCCCCTTGTTCCCCTTTGTCAGGAAGGTATCGATAGAGCATGCCATTGGGGAGTTTGGGGAGTTGGATACGATTGAATTCGATGATGTCTCGCATGAATTCATCGTGGTTGCGTGGGTTTCGTCCTTTCTCTGCCATGTAGAGACTCATGGCTTTGGGGATTTGGATTTCGAAAGCTATCTTTTCTTTGGTGCGGAAGAGGGCGGCGGCAGGTCCGGAAATCAGGGTTGCCGGATTATTTTCGGAGCCTCCTTCGAGGCTTCGTCCTTTTTCGCCGACTCCAACACCAGCTTTTTGAGCTTGAAGATTTTGTTGGACTGCATCTGCTTGAGCTTCTTTGGACGCTGCTACCGCAGCTTCGTTCTCTTGTCTTGCGACTTCTTCGGGTTTGCATCCAACAAAGGAGCACAGGCTAATGGTGCTCAAGCCCAGGAGTGGCAGCGTTTGCTTCGGGAGACGGAATTTGCGGAGTTGCCAAAAGCGGAGTTGCCAAAAGCGGAGTTGCGAAAGTCCGTTGAGTTGCCGAGGGTAAAAGTTCTTCATGGGAACGTCTCGCATTGCAGTGGAAGTTAGTGGAGGTTAATGGACGCGATAGGGAGTGGGAAGTTAGGGCTTGTTGTTTCCACCGATTCGGCCGAATTCGCCGGCGTCGAGGTTTTTGGGCGCGTCGAAGGACTTGATAGGCTGATCGGCATCCAGGTTATTCGGGTCATACTTCCATCGATAGCGTCCTCGGAGATGTTCAGGGACGAGCCAAGGGACATATTTGGCGACGGTTGGGCCGGCGTTACCGATATCTTTTCCGAACCCGTACCAGAGGATTGCTAGGGCGATTGGGAACGCGGACAGACCGCCGAGGATTGGGGGGAGAATACGTCGCAGCGCGCTCGGCTTTGGCGGTTTTGTCATGGACTGGGGCTTTGAGCAGTTGGTAATGATGAACGAACGGGGCGGAATAAAGTTCGGATCTAGGGCCGTACCGGTGCGGTTCGCTCCGATTATACTTGGAAACCATTGGGGCTTGTAGAAGCCTTGTGCTGTAAGGTATTCGCTGCTGGAGGAGTTCGCTGTGGAGTCCCGGGCGATCGAATCATCGAAAAAGGAGTCGACTTTGACGAGTCAGGACGACTTGCAGCGTTTTCGTCCGTTTCTCAAGGCGTTGGCCGAACGCGAGTTGCAGGCATCACTTCGTCAAAAAGTGGACGCTTCGGACGTTGTTCAGCAGACGATGCTGCAGGCGGTCGAGTCTGAGCATCAGTGGCGAGGACAAGGGGATGCGGCGAAGGCGGGTTGGCTCAAGGCGATCTTGCTCAATGTGACACATGGGCTTTCCAGGCGTTTTCATCGGCTAGGGAGAAACGTTGATCGCGAGAGGAGTTTGGATCGACGTCCGGGCGGAAGCGGTTCGAATGGAGACACTAGTGGCGTCAATGTGCAGGATCTTGACGGTGGACAAACCAGTCCGTCGTTGGCGTTGCAATCGCACGAAGACCGGGAGCGGATCATGGGTGCGATCGAAAAATTAAGCCCTGAGCAGAAACAGGTACTGCTCTTGCGGTACTGGGAAGACCACTCCTTGGCCGAAATTGCGGAAAGGCTTGGGAAAACGCCGGATGCGGTAGCGGGATTGCTTTATCGAGCGATGAAGGTGATGCGTTCGGAATTGGCTTAATTTGTCCAAGTCTGGGATTTTTTAAAATTCTGCACCAAGTTTTTCTGTGGGTGGCATCTAGATTAAGACCACGGCAGAATTCGCTGCGTTTTTTGCAGGGAAGGTGACTTCCACGACTCTGTCAGTCCAATCCACCCTGTCAGTCCAATCAACTCAATCAGTCCAATCGATTCATCAGTCCAATCGATGGCAATGCAACGCCTGATTTACGCCAAAGGCCAGCCATGTATCCACCGGATCCGAAATTACAGTCGGGAGTTTCGCCGAACGAGTCCATCGCGAAAAGTGTCAATAGGCAGCTAGTCGGGGGGGACGCAATTGGTGTCAGCGTTGAGTTTGTAGACGATACGACGTTGGATGCGGTATTAGCGGAGGTCCTTTCGGCACCTGCAGTTTTGTGCGAGCAAGTGGCGATGCGATTGTCGTCCAAGTATCCCCATTTTGCGAGCGACATCGACGACTTTTTGCGGATGCATGCTGAGTTAGATACATTGCCTCGTTCGAATGCAGGGTGGGTGGGTGATTCTTCTGGATCTGAATCTCAGACACATGTTAGCGAGCTTTCTGGGGTTCGAGTAGCTAGCCTTCGACGAGGAGCATTGAGCACTGGTGATCAGCTGGGAGATTATGAGTTGCTCGATGAGCTGGATCGAGGAGGGATGGGAGTTGTTTATCGAGCGAAGCATTTAAAATTAGAACGAGTGGTCGCACTAAAAATCATCCGTTCAGGTGAGTATGCGGACGAGTTGGAAGTGATTCGGTTTTTACGAGAGGCGAAAGCAGCGGGCAGATTAGTGCATCCGGGAATCTTGCCGGTTTATGAGGTTGGTCAGCAGGGGGCTTTGGTTTACTACACGATGCCGTTGGTGGATGGATGCACACTCGCTTCGATGTCTCAGCGTCGAGACATCGAAGTCAGGGAGTCGGTTCAAGTGGTTGTACAGTTGGCAATTGCGATGCAGCATGCGCATGAGCGAGGTGTGATCCATCGCGACTTGAAACCGAGCAACGTTCTAGTCGACTCTCAGCTCAATCCATTTGTGATCGATTTTGGATTGGCAAAGCTAGTGCAGCACGGTGGAGAAGAGGTTGGTGAGAGGGTGATGGGAACCCCAGCTTACATGGCTCCAGAGCGACTCGATTTTCAAGGGGCAGCCAAGGGTGGACTGCACATGGGGCAAGGAGGGTCAACGAAGTTTGAAGATGAGATTGCGAGCGATGTGTATGCGTTGGGAGCGATCTTATATTTCTTGTTGAGCAAACGAGCACCATTTGTGGGGCCGAGTCCGATCGATATCTTGATGCAGGTCAAGGATCGCGAGCCATTGGCTCCATCGGTTTGGAATCGCAAGGTTGGACTTGAGTTGGATGCGATTTGCGCTGTTGCGATGGAGAAGGATCCGAGTGACCGCTACCGTAGTGCGCAATTGTTTGCGCAAGATCTACAACGTTGGTTAGCAGGCGTACCGGTTGTCGTACGACGAAAAACTTGGTCGATTCGACTGCTGCATGCATGGCGAAAATACCCTGGTTTGGTTTCCCACGCTGTTGCCATCGTCGCTGTGGCGATAATTGTTGCGGTTTCTCATCTCTTGGGGTTATCGCAATCGAATTCGGCGGTGCAGTTTGGCATGTTAGGGTTGTGGTTTGCGGCTTGTTTTCCGCTGCAGCGACTGACGTATCATCCGAAGAACTGGTGGTTGTTTGGGAGTGCATGGGGAATCCTTGATGTGGTATGCACCACCGCATTGATCGCTAATGCGCAAGAGCCACGCGGTTTGTTGTTAGTGGCTTATCCGATGTTGCTTGCTGCCAGTGCGCTTTTCTATCGAACGCGGATGGTGATTGGGATGTTGGTTTTATGTCTGGCAGGAATTGTTTTTCTTCCTTGGTACACGCAAGACCCATCTTTAGGGCGATGGGATTTTCAAGCCATTTTTGGCATGGGTTTGACTGTGTTGGGATTCATTTTGATGAGCATGATTGGGCGGGTTCGAGCACTTTTTCCATCGAACCTGCGATAACGCTTTAACCTTTCTGAACCTTCTGACCCTTCGGCGAGAGAATGAGGAAGTCATCATGGAATTTCTTTTTGGCGTCGGGTTTTTTTTATTCATCATCAGCATCTTCGGGCATCTGTTCTGGGTATTCGTAGGTTGGCTTTGGAACCTGGTCACACAAGAGCCTTGTGGAGAGTGCGGAAATCGACGAGTGAGAAAATGGGTTTGCGAGAAATGTTCGGTTGTCAATTCAAAGATTGATAAAACCCAGATTGCGACTACCGTGGTTGGGGGAACGCCAGTACACGCAAGTATGCAAGCAAGTCCATCGAACGGAAAGCCTTCGCTAGCGAGTGATTTAGCAGCGGCGAGGAGGCTTGTGCAGCATGCAAAACTAACAGACCTGTTGGATTCGGAAGCGTTGGCATCTTTTTCAGCAAGCCTTGAGCGGCTTGGGCAAAGACCCGTCATTGCAAGTGCGGAGACAACGGTTTCAACGGGAGGAGCGGATCGTGCAGTTGCTATAGCTGAGAATCCTGTAGCACTTGTGACTGCAGTGAGCGAGGAAGGTAAGGGAAGAGCAGAGCGAGAGCAGGCGGTTTCACGGGAAGTTCACCCGCTCGATCAGTTGGAGGAAAGCGAGCAGTCTTCCAAGAAAGTCAACACGGGTCGTCAAGCAGTCGAGCAGTTGCAGCGAGGGGCCAAACAATGGACCGCTGAGATGATTTCCGCATTTATGGAGCGATCCAATATTCGTTGGATGGAATTGATCGCAGCTTCGTTGGTGGTCGTCTGTTCCGTTGGATTAGTGATCAGTCTGTGGAGTACTTTGGCGGCAACTAGTCGTTTCTTTCCATCGATGGTGTTTATGTTGGCTACAGTCGGTGTACATGGAGCAGGCCAGTACACCTTGAAGAAGTGGAAATTGCAGAACACATCTCGCGGGATTCTGCACATAGCTTTGATGCTCATTCCATTGGCGGTGATGATCGGGATTCTGTTGGCCCGGGGTAATCGTGCGGGTGTATCGCAAGGTCCGATATCGATGGATTGGCAATATTGGACGATGCTGATCATGGGGATTGGGGTTTATGGTGGGCTCGCTGTTACGGCCGCACAGTCACTTTTCGTGAGGGCCTGGTTACCTGTGGCCATCATGACGATTGTTGGTAGTCTTTCGTTGGTGGGAATTAGTTGGGGTGCAAGAACGGGCTTGGGTGGAGACTCGGTGGAGAAGCTCGCACAGGCATGGATTTTGGTGCCGGCGTTAGCGAGTTCTGGGGTGTTGGGTTGGTTCCAATCGTACCGAGGGGTGATGCGAACTCGGAGAACCTTTGGCTTTTATCGGCGTCAGATCGGCATTGCGATTCAGATCCTATTCGCATCGATCGCGGTTCTTGTCTTTTGGAGTTTGCATTTCGGATCGATTATTCAAGCGGGGCCTTGGGTTTGGGCTGTAGTGGGGGCTTTTGCAAGTTTCTGGGTGCAGTGGGGAGTGATTCACAGCGATTTGACTCGCCATGTTGCAGGATCGTTCCGAGGCTCAGATTTTAATAGTTCAGATTTTAATCGTTCAAATCTTCATCGTGAGGAAGAACTTCCACCTCGTGGGGATACCAGTAGTGCGGTTGTATTGAGTTGGTTGATCGGTTTATGTGCCGCAGTTGTGTTTGCTTGGGGAGTTTGGTTGCTGGCCGAGAACCGAGTTCCTTTATTGGTGTTGTTGGGTGTTGCGGGAGTATCGCAGAGTGTTTTGGGTTGGCGTGCAGAAAATGGACGCGCCCTGGCATTAGGTGTTTTTGTTTGCATTCTTGCAGCGACTTTTGGAATCGAGGGTTTGGGGTTATCGGACTCGGCCATGCGTTGGAGCGATTGGTTTTCATGGCAACGGGTACTGGCATTCATCGCGTTGGGCGGAACGAGTCTTGGAGTTGGTGTTAGCTTGGCGAGGAACAGCCAAACAGTGATTGCACAATTGGGTGCTAAACGTTTAGGTGTTGGAGGTCTTGGGAAAGGGCGAGTCGCGCAAGAGGGTCGCGAAGTTTGGAGCGGTATAGCGATTGGAGGTGCGGTTGCGTTGGGTTTGGGAATGGTGCTTTCGGTGATTGCAACCTTAGTGCCTTGGGGACGGACTCCTTACGGAGGGGATTGGGCGGGAGTATTCGTGTTGTTGTATGGACTCGCTCTGGTTTTCTGGATCATGCTGCGGGAGATTCGAGGCGGTAAATTGGTTGTTGGTTGGATGGTGATTGGGCAGTGCGTTGGGATGTTGGGGATGTATCGTATTTTCGCGCAAGTGACTTGGTTGCCTGCCTTGATCACGCAATGGAGAAACGTTTCTAGTTTTCCATTTTCTTTCCCTCACATCGCTTTAGGGTTCGCAAGCTTAGGACTGTTATGGGTCGCACTTGTGATTTCCGTGCGTTGGTTTTTTGCAAGGGAACGAAGCACTGACGGGATGGGTTGGCTATTGAGAAGTGCAATCGCGTTGTCCATTCCGACTTGGTTGGTATGTGGTCTGGCGTGGCGGTCTATGGATTATTTTCTCGCGACTGGATGGATTTTGCCTTCGGTGTGTTTGGGTGGTTGGATTGCGACGGTGGTGAGCATGTTGCGATGGTCGGAGGTTGTAAAGAGCAAGTCGGATATGGATGGAGAGCGTGAATTGGGTTGGGGTTTACTCGTGTTTTGGCTTGTGACGTGTCTGCATTCAATGAGTCGAGCTGTGGGCTTGATTTCCGAGCTTACGCCGGCTGGAAATCTAGCTTGGTACATCGCGGTGGGATGTGGCCTTTGCTATTTGGGGATGCAGGGAATGCGTCGAGTGGTAAGAGTACCTGGGCTTAGTGAAGTTTGGCAACCGGTGTCCTACTCGGCTGGGCATGCGTGGCATGACTTGTCTCTTGTTGGGTTGACGATAACCACGTTGATGGTTTCGTATCGAGTATTGGTAAGTTCGATGGTTTGGGATGGAGTTCTGGAAGGACTCGTAGGGCTTACGAAGACCATTAGTGGCAGCGACACAGGATTTTTGGTGCTTGGAGTATTGGCCCTTGGGTCCGTATCTCTGTTAGCAATGGATCTTTCACGTGAAAGCGAGGGGGCCAAGATTAAGGATGGTGGTCGAAGCATTTGGATTGGCTTGGTGATTTGGTTGGGTGTATGGATATTGGGAACGGAGGGTGTTGTTGTATTGCAATCGGCTGGTGTATTACCGGTCGGAGTACATCCTTGGGTGGTATCGAGTTGGACGATGGCGATTCTTGCTTTGGGATACGCTTGGATGGAAGGTCGCGTGAATCGGCCTTCGTTCGTTTTATGGTTGCCGATGGGGAGTTTGTTTTTGTTGGTTCTCGGTGCAGCCGAGGTATTACTCAGTGGCGATCTTTCCAGCACCGATGGTACATTCTTGGAAGGTAGTTGGAGCGAGCTGTCACTGTGGCAACGATTGGCAATTGTCAATCAGTGGTTTGTTCCGGGTGTTGTCGCTACCTTGGGGGCTTGGGCTGTTTCGGTGGCTACATGGAGAAGGCCAAGAGGCTTGGATCATGACGCGTCGTTGGTGCCGGCAGATGCGGTGGAAAGCGGATGGATGCAATTTGGTCTCAATCTTGGGTTGCGATGGAATGTGGGCAGCATTGTTTGGCGAGGGGCATTGTTAGCAGCGTCGATTGCATGGTTGTTCCTGGCGATTCCTCGCAACTGGGGATCAATACCACCTGAGTGCATCATGCGAGTGCTCAGTGCACCGGCATTTGGATTTGGTTTGGTCAGTCTCGGAACATCGTGGGAGTTGGTTGCTGACCGGTTGCGACGCCGTGGTGATCCGCGTTCGAATGTCGACTTGAAGCGATGGTTTACAAATCCTGGGGCGAGAGAAGCGAGTTTGCATTTAGGGGAAATCTCAGTTGGTTTTGGAGTGCTTGTTTCGTTATTTGCTTGCGCGGTCAATATCAACTATGCAGGTAGCATGCTTGCTACGTCGACGAAGGTTTCGTACTGGACCTTGATTGGACTGGGTGTTTCGATTGGTGCTGCGTTGGTATCTGGCGTACGGGCGCAGCGGAATTCCATGTCGCTTGCGATGTTGCTCATTGCAGTGATCGTGCCTGTGGTGCCGCTATTGTTTTCAGAGTTTTTGTTGCGTGGGTGGGGGACTGTCACGGTAAGTCAGCCGAAGTTCCGCGCTGAGCCGTTGCATGCGATGCTGCTGGGGTGGATCGTAGCCTTAGCGTTGGGAGTCAAGCATGTCCGGAGCCATTTCGAGATTCTCATTTGGAGCGGTTTAGCCAGCGTTACGATGTTGTTGGCTATGTGGCATCCAAGCGGTACTCCAGTCCATTGGGTTCTGGGATTGGGGCTTGGTGTTTCGCTTTTGATTTTGTTCCGTGGTCTTTTGAGCCAGCGAGTATGGATAGGGCATTTTGCTGCATTCATGAGTGCTGCGGTGATTGCATGGTTCTTGATTCGTAGCGACGCGCATGTTGTTGGACGCTCCTTGTTTTGGGGACCTTTGCTTTGCGCGATTCTCAGTTTGGTTTGGTATCGATTGGTTTATAGAGAGGAGCGAACAGATTCGTCTGAAGCATCGGATAGTACGTTACGACGTTGGATAGGATGGAGTGTTGATCAGACAGTAAGTTGGCAGTTGCCGCTGGCATTGCTGATTTGGACGGGGATTGAAGTTGCGGGAAGTTTATTGTTGGATGTATTTCGACCGAGTTCGGTAGCAGCGTTTTCGTCGGCCGGATACATGTGGACAACGATTGCATTGGGATTGGGAGTTTTTGGATTAGCGGTAGGACGGTGTTGGGATAACCGTTCGGGATGGAGGGGCTGGGCCGTCTATTTATCGTCGTTGAATCTAGCGACATTGGTTTCGACACAAGTCGGTGCTCAGATGGGGATGGGTGCATCGGTTTTGTTTTTGTCGTTTCTTTACGGTGCATTGATTGCAATGATCGCGTTAGCTGTTTGTTTGCGAGAGTGGCTACGGGAGTCGCAGAATTTGTTACCTGCGTTGAGGCTGGGAGTACTAGCGCCGAAGCAAGCGGATTTCGTCTCTGCAGGGCGGTGGCTTGCTGGTGTACATAGCGGTTTCGGACTTTTGATTTTGGGTTTGGCACCGATCTTGGTTTTGAGTGGTTTCAATGTGTTAACCGTACGGTTAGCCATGTTGCTACCGATACTCAGCGCGTTGAGTATTCTGCCATTGGCGACGGATTTGAAGTTCCGCGCGCCGCGAGTTGTTTCCCTCTTGTTGCTGTTCGCAGGAGTGATTTTGTTATCGTGGAGTGATCTGTTGTGGTTTGAGTCGCCGGAGGGGGCGGGTTTAGCTCGTTGGAACGGCAACCTTCATCGAATTGGGATTTTGGAACGGACATTGATTGCGGTAACTGGACTGTGCGTGGGTGCTCGAGGGCTTAGTTATCGCGTTCGCGGGTGGCTGGACTGGGACGTCTTGTTGGAGCGTGCGAGCGGAGGATTGTTGGTTACCGGGACAGTTTTGGGTTGGATCTATTTGCTTGGGGTGTGGGGGTTGTGGGGTTCAATATCGGCGGATAGGTTTGCTTCGGAATCGGTGATGATCTCTAGTTGTCTCATTGCGTCTTGGGTTTGCCTTGCGTACGCATGGATGCGATCGATGTTACCCGAGGATGCGTCGGCAGCGGCGAAGCATTTGTATTTGCTTATGGCTGAGGTGTGTTTGCTCGGAGCGATGTTGACACTGCGTCTATATCATCCGTGGATATTTACGGGATGGGTGAAGCAGTGGTGGCCGGTGGTTGTCTATGCGTTAGCCTTTGGGTCGATTGGTCTTGGGGAGTGGTTGCGTCGACGAGGTAAATCGGCCATTGCGGATCCCTTGGAGCGGCAGAGCCTATTATTGCCTTTGATTCCCTTGGTCGCGGCATGGATTCCACGATGGAACATGTTAGGGGAATTCTGGACACAACCGATGAGTTTTTCGTTGTTGCTGTTGGTCTCCGGGGTCGCTTATTTGGTGTTGGGGAATCATCACCGCTGGACGTTGCTGAAGACCTTGGCGTTAGGACTGTTTCTTGGTGCATTTTGGTCTTTGTTGCATTCGCAGGAGGGGTTGCGGTTCCTGGATCATCCGCAGTTATGGTTGATTCCGCCGGCGATTGCGACATTGGTATTCGTGGAAAGGAACCGGGGGCAATTGGCCGATTCGGTGGTATCGGGAGTGCGATATCTAGCGTTATTGCTTATTTATATGAGCAGTTCGATGGAGATGTTGTTCAAGTCATTCGAGTTGCAATTCTGGTCGCCGGTCGTGTTGTTAGCATTTGCGATTGCCGGGATGATTGTTGGTGTTGTATTGCGGGTGCGTGCGTTCTTGTTCTGTGGCAGCGGATTTGTGTTTGTTGCGTTGTTTGGGATGGTATGGCAAGCCCAGCGGGCGATTGGTCAGGTGTGGCCTTGGTGGGTTTTTGGGATCTGCATGGGAGTGGGCTTGATCGTGCTGATTGGGTACTTTGAGAAGAATCGAGCTAGGTTTTTGGAGATGATTCAGTCGCTCCGGAGTTGGCAACCTTGATACCGGGGTTTTCGCGGGGTTGTTGGGGGGATTTAAACAGGTTACAACTAGTTGCCGCAGAAGACTTTGAGAGCCACTGGAGGGTGGTAGATACACGGTGCCTGATTCGATAAAAAGTGCGTGATTCGATAAACAGTGGGTGAGTAGATAGCGTGAGTAGATAGACCGAGCCGATGACCCAACCGCAACTGATTATTGATGGCTCACACACTTTGGGTTCGGGGAAGAATACCGGGATTGAGCGGGTGGTTCGCAATTTGTGCCGCGAGATGCGGGTTGCGACTGTGGAGCGTGGGTTGCCTAGTCTGCAGGTGGTGACCCATTTTCAGAAGCGGTTTCTGCCGTTGGATGAGCGGTTGGAGTGGCATTTGTCACGTTTGGCGGCTTGGGAGTCGAATGCCGGTGGTTTTGTTCCAAGTTGGGTCCAATGGTTTCCCAAGTGGATAGTACGAGCAACTGGATCGAAGAAACTCAAGAAGTGGTTGCAGCCATCGCCGAGTCATTTGGGTGTGTACAAGGTTCCGCATCACGGTTACCGAGTGTGTTCCTTGACGGGACGGATTCTCCGGGGAGGGTTATTGAAGCCGAGTAGCAACCAAATACTCTTGTTACCGGATGCTTATTGGACGCGACGAGACATTTGGGAGACGGTGTCGCGATATCGGCAAGAGGGAGTGTTTGTTGCCACGTTAGTTTACGATTTGATTCCGTTGACGCATCCTGAGTATGTTGGGGTGAAGCGGAGTGAGAAGTTCCGAGGCTATCTCCAGCAGGTGATTCGACATAGCGACACGATTATTGCGATTTCCAAAACGGTGCGTGACGATGTGGTGCGATTTATCGAGGATCAAGGACGAGGTGACGTATATTGCAGAGATGTTCGAGCGTTCTGTTTAGGGGCGGAATTGGCAAACGTTTCAGGTGCAGTTCGGCCAGCGGTACAGGAAGTATTCTCGGGAGAGAAGCCACCTTATTTAATGGTTGCGAGTTTTGATCCGCGCAAGAACCATACGCAAGCGTTAGATGCGTTTGATTTGTTATGGAAGCAGGGTGTCGACGTTCAGTTATGTTTTGCCGGTCGTACAGGTTCTTTATGCAATGATTTGATGCGTCGGATCGATCAACATCCCGAGTTGAACAAACGATTATGGGTTTACCATGATCTTTCGGATGCGGAGTTGCACTATGCGTATGAACGTTGCTCTGGAGTTTTATTGCCTTCGATCGTAGAAGGGTTTGGACTACCGATTGTCGAATCGCTCTGGCATGGGCGTAAAACGTTCGCCAGTGACACGCCGATCCATCGTGAGGTGGGTGGAAGTCTCTGCGAGTACTTTCCTTTGCATGAAGCGAGTTCTCTGGCTGAGTGTATTCGGCGTTGGGAGGTGGAGAGGGTCGGTGGCCGATCCAATGACGTTGGGGACGTTGAGCGATTTTTGCCGATGACTTGGAAAGCAAGTGCGAATCAACTGCTCGATGAGATTTTGGCAGCGTATGAAAAAAGGGTTTGAGTAGGATGGGAGAGCAGGGGGCGGGGCAAGGGCAAGGGCAGGGGGAGCATCCGGATGTGTTAGCGATGCGAGAACCGTTGCTTAGGGATTCCGTATGTTTACGATGTTCGGACCATCGGACGATAGTGAGCGGTAAGGGTTCCGTCTTTTTGTTGTGTCAATCGGAACACGTTCCTAAGGAGTGGCCGAAGTATCCGAGGCAACCGTTGTTTCGGTGTCCTTATATGAGGTTAGCCCAAGAATCGCGGACGAATTGAAGGAAGACTTCTGCGAGTTTTCGGTCTGCTCCGAGGGTGCGGGCAAGGATCCAGTTTTTCTCTGGATATTTCGTTCGCATTGAGCGAACTTTTCGTCGGAGTTGATCCATCAGTTCTCCTTCGAACAAGAGGTGAGGCTGGACGAGGATTGTATCGCAGTCTTGGTCTTGAGCAGTGGCTGATGCAGCGGATTCGAGCAGGTCGTCGACAGTAGTATGTCCGCCGGCGAAGAAGCCAGTGTTTACCCAATGAACGGATCGTTGCAGCGAGACGAGGCGAGTCAATTCCAGCATGTGTTCGAGAGCCGTAGGGTCACTGGTGCCTCGTCCGACCATTGCCAGGGCGATTCGCTCTGGTCGAACACCGATCAGAGGACAAGGTTCGCAGGTGGTATTGGGATGGTAGTTGGTAGGTTGAACACCCGTACCGCAGTGTCCGGGAACGCAACCGACGCGGGTGGCTTGTTCAATCATTTCAACGAAGCGTTGATTGGAGAGCTCGAGGATGCTAGCGGCGGTACCAAGGGAGGGAGTTTGACCGAGGATTTCGATGTTCAGCGAATCCGCGGAGGCTTGGGCAGCATCGGGGATATCGGATTTGGCGTGAGCGGCGGAGAAGAGCAGGATAGGTACGAGGAGGACTTGTTTTAGTCCATCGGAGGCGATGGATTTCATGGCTTGTTCGATGGTTGGTTCGGCGAGTTCAAGGAATGAGGGGTAGATATGCCACTGTGGTTCGATGGCTTGCATGTGTGCCACGAGGGTACGTAATTGATCTGCACCGGCGGGTTTCCGTGTTCCGTGGCCTACGACGAGCACTGCGCATGGTTGGTTGGGGGTGATTTTAGGGTTGGCGGTATTCATCGCGTTCGGCGGATCGATCCTTGCGTGAGTTGGTTTGGGGGGGCTGGGGGGAATGTGGGGTTTGGGTGGTTGTAGCGATCATTCTGATCGTAGCGTTGGTAGGAAATACCGCGAAGGAAGTGTCTTGGGAATTGTCAAAAAACTCTGGTTTTTCCTAAAGAAATAGAGCGAAACGTTTTGCATTCGATTTTTTGTTGATGAAACCAATTTCTTATTTGATACGAAGCGATGCTTCGACAAAAATAAGCGGGAACGTTCAGGAATCCTTTAAAGTTTTACCGACAGCAACTCACGATGACTCTTCGAGCCAAGAATCGCCTTGCAATCGCCTCAATGATCCAAGCTGGGTGTGTGACCGCATTGTGTGCGGCTTACAATCCCCTAACCGACGTGAGTCTTGCGCAGGACTGTACGCCTTGTGGACCTTCTCGTCCCGTTGCGACTTACAGATTGCAAACGGAAACGGTCTACGAGCAGGTGCCGGTAACGCGGAACAAGGTCGAGATCGATGAGGTAATGGTAGAGCGGGAGGTGGTTAGTTACCGTCCGGTGACTGAGACTCGCGTTGAGCGTAAGCAGACGACGGTTCGCAAGCCGGTGATTGAGACGTCGACGATCAATCAGACATACACGGTACAGAAACCAGTAACGAAAATCGATTATGTCGACGAGACAACTTACGTTACGGAGACTTCGCAGGTTGAGCAGACGGTAACCACGTACAAGCAAGTTACCGAGACGCAGTATCAAACGCAGTACCAGACGGTACAGAAGCCGGTGACGGAGACGCAGATTGCGGTTCAGAATTTTTTGGTACAAAAGCCGGTCACGGAGACGACGTATCAAACGCAGCAGTACACAGTTCAGCGGCCTGTAACGGAGACAGTGATGCAGACGCAGACCGTAGCGGTGCAACGACCGGTGACGGAGACTGTGATGCAAGCTCAGACATATACATCGATGCAACCGGTGACAACCTACCAGCCGGCTGTGGTGGATGCTGGGGGATACATGGCGCAGAATTATTATCAGCCGGGAGATGTGCGATACCATTTGCGTTGGACGCAACCAGCGACGGGAATAAATCCAGCGACTGGCCAGCCTGTTTACCAATCGGCTGGATTGAACTGGGTGCCTTACCAAGCACCAGGTCAGACTTCGACGGCAGTCTATTATCAGCCGAGTTATCAGCAAGTCGCAGTGCCGCAAACGAGTTACATGCCGCAGGCTCAGACGGTGCAAGTTCCCGTGACATCGACTCGATTGCAGACGGACTACGTTCAGCAGCAGATTCCGGTGACGACGCAGAAGATCCAGAATGAGGTCGTCCAGCAGCAAGTTCCTGTAACGACGACGAAGCTCCAGCAGGAGGTCGTCCAGCAGCAGGTGCCAGTGACGACGACACGTTACGAGAATCAAGTCATTGCGCAGCAGATACCGGTGCAGGTGCAGAAGACTGTGCCTGTCCAAGAGAAAGTGATGGTACCTCATTCGGTACAGAAGCCCGTAACTCGTCGGGTGGCGAAAGAGAGGATTGAGTACGTCACCGAGCAGGTGGTTCGCCCGGTAACGGTGCAGAAGGAAGTTTACAAAGACGAGGTCGTTGTTGAAGAGATTCCGATTCAGACAACGCGTTACGAGCGTGTTGTGGAGAAGATTCAAGTACCACAGAAAGTGATGCGTACGGTTCCGATAACGGAAATTCGATTGGTGCCTCGATTGGTGACTCGTCGTGTGCCGATCGACATCAACGGAATTCCAGTGTTGGATACTCCGGTGGTGTCGTTAGCGGCTCCCTCGTCGACGAGTTCGGCTGGTTTGACCACTCCAATGGATGCATCGCCATCGGACAAGTCACAGAGCATTTTGTCCCGCAAGCCTGCGGTGACGGAGTCGGGTGATCTACCTGCTCCGACCTCTGTGGGAGCGACAAGTGAACCGGCTTCTAGCAAGACAGAATTGCAACTCGGGCCGGCGACTGGGGATGTGGAGGCGGATGCAAAGCCGGTGCTTCCGCCGCCGAGTGGAGACGCACCAGCGGCGGGCAGTGGGGCACCAGCGGCGGGCAGTGGGGCCGGTGGCGAAGGTGTTACGGCAGAAAAGCCGGGCAAGATTCGGGTCACTGGTGAAGAGTAGGGGTTGGATTGTAGAATAGGTGAGAGGAGGCCGAGAGGAATCTTGACCCCGCTCAAATGTTCTATGCCACTTTTACTTGAAATCACTATCTCGCATGCGTGCCATTCAGATTGTCGAACCGAAGCGTTTAAAAGAGATCTCTATTGCTGAGCCGGCGGCTCCGGGGCCTGGTCAAGCATTGGTCAGAACGCATCGGATGGGAGTTTGCGGAACCGATGTGAGCTGTTATTTGGGGAAGTTCCCTTTCTTTGCGTTTCCCCGCATTCCTGGGCACGAGTTGGGTGTAGAGGTATTGGAGGTGGGTGCGGGTGTTGAGAATGTTCGTGCAGGGGATGCTTGCAGTGTCGAACCGTATCTTCATTGTGGTGCTTGTTACGCATGCCGAAAGGGCGCGACCAATTGCTGTACGCAGCTGAAGGTCATTGGCGTGATGATGGATGGTGGTTTGTGCGAGCGTTTTTTGATTCGCGCGGACAAGTTGCATCCGTCGAAAAAGCTGACCATGGATCAATTAGCGTTGGTTGAGACCTTGGCGATTGGATGTCATGCGAGTCAGCGGTCGGGAGTGACGACGAGTGATCGCGTATTGATTATTGGAGCCGGGCCGATAGGCATCGCAACGTTAGAGTTTGTCCGGCTAACGGGTGCTGCGATAACCGTCATGGACATGAACCGATCGCGATTGGATTTTGTCGGAAGGACTTACGGCATTGAGAGGCTTATCGAGGTTTCGCCTCAAGAGACGGGATTGGAGCAAGCCAGGAGGCTTACGAGTGGTGATTTGTATGACATAGTGATCGATGCGACTGGGAATCGGTACTCGATGTCGAATGCGTTTCAATTCGTAGCTCCGACTGGTAAGTTAGTTTATGTTGGGATTACGCAGGACGAAATTGTTTTCAAGCATCCAGCGTTGCATCGTCCAGAGGTAACCTTGCTTGCTTCTCGAAACGCGTTACCTAAGGATTTTCCGTACATCATCGGTCTGATTGAGAACGGCACCATTCAGACGGATCCATGGATTACACATCGGACGGATTTGGATCATGTCCTAGAAGACTTTGATGGCTTTACGCTTCCCGAGAACGGCGTGTTAAAAGCCGTGATCAACGTCGTTGGTTGCTAGGATGCTATGTACTACTTGAATCGCTCGTATGAGGATCCGCATTCCAATTTAGCCTTTGATGAAGCGTTGCTCGAGGCGATGGAGAGTCTTGCATCGCAACTGTCAGAGAAGTCTGAATTAGCGAAGGAGCGTGGTGAACCGGCTGAGTTGTTGCGTTTTTGGCAGATGAGTGAACCGTGTGTAGTGGTTGGGCGTTCATCGAAAATTGCTGAGGAAGTGCATCTTGATCGTTGCGAGCGGGATTCAGTTCCGGTGCTTCGGCGAATGAGTGGAGGAGGAACGATTGTCGCGGGTCCGGGGTGTGCGATGTTCAGTGTTTTGTTGTCGCTCGATGCGCGTCCTGAGTGTCGTTCGCTGGACGGAGCGCATCGGACGGTGATGACGAGGGTGTGTCAAGCGATGCAATGTTCGCTCGACGAATACGGAATTGACCAGAAGGTTGATATTCGAGGGATCTGCGACTTGACGATTGATGGTCAGAAAATCTCGGGCAATGCTTTAAGGCTCAAACGGCATTGGCTTATGTATCACGGAACGTTGTTGATCGATATGCCGTTGCAATGGATTAGCGAGTACTTGGCAATGCCACCCAAGCAACCGGAGTATCGGCAAGGGCGATCGCATGATCAATTTGTAACGGGGCTTGGAGAACGCATACGAGAACCTGGGGTGTTCCAAGCGATTCTGGAAAGAGCTTTGCAGCGGGTATGGCAAGCGGATCAGCCTTGGGCTGGCCATCCATTTGCGGCTCAGGCTGACGAGCAAGTTCGAGGCTGGTTGGAGCGTCGATACCGAGATAGTTCTTGGCATGCTCAGCGATAATTTGCCGTTTTGCATGTTCGGGTGCGGGAAGTATTTTTCGTGTAGCGGTTAGCCGAACGCGTCCAATATCCAACGTCTGTGTCTTACGCAAAGTAGCCAAGCCGCAAAGGAGACCGCAGAAAAGTTAAGACGCACAACGGAAGTTTAATACTTTCAAATTGACCGTTCGACTGGCCCTGCTTCTACTTTTGGATCTACAATATTTTCTTCTACACGGTCTGCGGATGTGCCGTATGCACGACGCGATCGTCTTTGCGAACAAATCTTCGACCAAACGCCGCGAGGCAATACGATGCGACAAAGCCTACTTCTTTTGCTATTGGAACTTGTATTTTTATTTCACCTCAAACCTACTCTTTCCTCGGGAACGGAACGAGAGTTAGTGG
>JBIJCS010000349.1:0-5461 GCA_044344575.1 Pirellula sp.
CTGAGATCAAGGGTCAGAGTGTTATTCCCAGAACCAACAAGATTGAATTCCTCGACGCCTATTATGGACGAAATCGTTGTAAGGTCCAAGGAAAGCCCAGTTCGATCAAACCAGAGTTTATCCGTTCCAAGATCACCAGAGACAACATAGAAAGTTGACGATCCAACATAAAGATCATCGTCGCCGTCATAGGCGTAGAACGAATCATTTCCAGAGCTACCCTTCAAGACATCGTTGCCCGTTCCGCCACTTGAAGGATCATCGGCATAAAGCAGGTCATTACCATTTCCACCGATGAGAATGTCGTTTCCATGAGACGGAAGGTGCGTACCACCGGTATCCCCGTAAAGCCAATCATCTCCGTCTCCTCCTTCAATGGTATCGTCCCCCGGTCCACCATACAGGGAGTCGACGAGTGAACCTCCTAAGAGCACATCATCACCTTCGTTTCCATAGGCTTCGAGTCTACCATTCGTCATAAGACTGGCATCGATCGTGTCTCCAACTGCTGATCCAAAGATTTGATATATTTCGATTTCCGGACTTGCAGTTACTGTACTTCCATTGCGATAAATACTATCTGTGATGGCTACGTCGTCACCAAGTTCGATCCAGTCGGACGCAAAATCTTCACCGCCTCCTCCGTATAGTTGATCGTTGCCCGTTCCGCCACTTGAAGGATCATCAGCATAAAGCAGGTCATTACCATTTCCACCGATGAGAATGTCGTTTCCATGAGACGCAAGGCGCGTACCACCGGTATCCCCGTAAAGCCAATCATCTCCGTCCCCTCCTTCAATCGTATCATGACCACCCATACCGTAGAGAAAATCATTGCCTGCATCGCCATGCAGCTGATCGTCTCCAGGGCTCCCATAGGCCGTGTCATTATCCGGACCGCCGAAGAAGGTAAGCGAACAGCCTATCCAGTTCACTGCGCTGACGGAATCATTACCAGCATGACCAAGTACCAATAAGTTACTCACGGAACTGGCAAGGATCGCTTGCTCGCCCGGAAGCGTACTGTCGGTATCGATGTCGCTCACTAGATTTCCACCCAATGGTAGATCGTGCTGGAAATGATTGCTTCCAGAGACGGAAATAGTGACCGCATCATCCCCGGCAGAACCGTCCAACGTGATGGATGTCCCGACGCTGGTGATGGAATAAGCCAAGGCTCGACGCGTCTCAAGACCCTCAATCCGCAACGCTCTGCGGAATTTTGCTCTCGCCAGGGTTCGTTGGTTTCGGGAACGCACCGTTCTGCGAATCAGTCCAAACACGTCTGCAAGTTTCATACGGTACACTCCCGAAAACAACAATCGACAACAGGAATTAGACGGTTAAAACAAAAACCCTCGTGACAACCAACGATGACCTGACCGCCTAAACCCAGGTATCCAATTGGCGGAACGACCTTTCAAGAAAATCAGCAAGTTTTCGAAATTAGGACGAAAATCCAGCAAAAAGCAGAGCACAGGAACAATTGACAGGCACAGTAGGTCGAATCACAATCCAAGACCTGTTTGAATGATCAGCTTGAGAAAATCCTCGATAGAAATAGATAGTCAATAATGATCAATCCAGTGTCCCAATGGTTGAGAAACGCCCGTCTAGCTCTCACGCTTAGTCTCGCGCTCGCAGCATCAATGGCACGCTCGGAAATCGTCCTCGTGGGTGGTTTCTTTTCCGGTCAAGTCGATCGCGTCAACGTCGCAACAGGAGCCTTGTCGAACTTCTCGACCGTCGCCACCGGAACTGATCCTTTTCCCGGAATCTCTGGGTTGGCCTATAACCCCATCAGCAACGTGGTCTACGCGACTGCCCGCGTTTCCAGCCGCATCTATTTCCTCAACCCAGACTCAGGCGCCGTTACAGGCTTTCACCAACTGAGTTCAACCTTTGCACCAGCCGGTATCGCTGTCGATCGAGATGGCTTTGTCTACGTCGCAAACAATGCAGGGAACTCCATCACCAAATTCAACTCGGGGTTCAACAAAATCTCCGATATCGAGCTCCCGAACTTCGGTGTTGCTAACAATCAACCCAACGCGATGGCTTTCGATAGCCAAGGCAAAATGATCATCTCGACTTTCGGTGGAGCAGGCTTGATGCAATATGATCCAGGGACCGGCAACGTCACGTCCTTCAATAGTGCCAACCCTGTGGCGAATGGACAAGTGGCAATCAACGCAGCGGGTGATGTCTATGTCGGAGGTGCTGCGTTCAGCAGCGATGTGACCAAACTGAATTCTTCCGGTACCATCACTGGCGGTATCGCAATCACCGAGTCTTTATTGCCCAAGCCACCTTTGGGATTTGCAAGCCCGGATTTCACCAGTCCTGCAGGGGTTAGCATCGATGCGTCAGGCAATATCATCGTCGCTGCACTCGGACGCACAAATCCAACGTCCGCTTCCGACAACTTTCAGAACAACGGTGGCGTCTTCATTTTCTCATCGACCGGTTCTTTGTTGTCATCCAACACGCAAACGACACCCTACAGCTCCGCATTGAGCTTCACCGCCGTGCCAGAACCAACCTCAATGCTGGCCGCTACGGTTGGGATTGCGACGTTGGGATGGTTGCGTCGTCGTCGGGGAACTGCGAAGCGATAGTCGCTCGGTGCTCTCGAAGAATTCGCTGGAGTTCTTCGACCGTCTCGTTGCGCGTCAAAATACTGCTGTGTGTGGTGGGTACTTTGCGTTCGCTTTGTACCCCGTCCCAGTGGGCACTGTCGTAAGGGACTACGCCGTCACTCTGATGGACTCCGAACAAGGGACCACCCGTACCAACGATGGAATGCAATGGAATCCCCTCCGAAAGCTGTAGCGAATTGAGGATCCGCAAAAAAGGTTGATTGGGATCAAGCATATCAATGCTTGTAGGAAGCCCCTCCGAGAGAGTCTCGCGAATGGCAGATGGATTCTTGCGAATCAACTCTTGCATCCCAGTGTCACTCTGAACGACCAGTGCACTCGCCATTTTTCCAATCGCTCGACCGGCTGTACTGCTTCCACGATGAGGCGTGGCAATAAAAACGGCTCGAGAAATCATCGGGTGCGGGTCAAAATAAAAACGCTGCGCAAGCTGTGCGCGAAAGCGATCCTCCACTGCCATTGCTTCCAACGGCACACGCGAAACCGAATTCCATACCTGCTCGCCACTGTAGCTGATCATCAATTTCGTAATCAGCCCACCCATACTATGGCCTGCCATCACACTCTGACGAAGAAACGGATTCTCAGCCTCTGGATCGAGATCCGACAGCACACGATCCAACTGTTCACGCAGCTCACCCGCTGATCGCAAGAATGGTTTACCGGTCGGATAACCAAAGACCCAAAGCTGGTAGTCTTGCATCAAATCCTCATCCGCACGCAACTGATTGCAGATTTCACCAAAGGTATCCGGACTCGAGAGCAATCCATGGATCAAGATCAAAGGGATCTTGTCGGACTGATATGGCTCCAACATCGTTAGCTTGGATGGGTCGTCTGCTCGGTCAGGCCTGACAAAGTCTTGCAGACGCGTCTGGGGATGATGATGCATGGCATACGCGAGACTTGATGTCAGATCATAAGCCAAAGGTAGCTCAATACCGGTATCTGCATAAAGTTCCGTTGCATCGACTTCAGCAGAAGCCGATGGGGAGCGAACGCTATCCAAAGCGTCTCCGTACTGGACCGTTCGCACAGTGACTGGATTGAAGAAGTGAAGGACTTCTCCATTAGGGGATAGAACAGCGGTCGCTGCGAAACTGGATGTCTGAGGTAGAAAAGATTTGTGAAGGTCTTCTGTATCGGTCAATCGACGGCGGACCACGACCACGGGAACACCGATCCCATCACGCTGGTGACCTGTCTTGAGTCTCTGATTGCCATAGTGTCCTGGGAACACGATTTCTTGGAAGTCTTCGAAGTCCCAGGCGAATCCATGCAACTCAACGGGCATCGACCGATGCAGTTTACGGTTTGCTTGCAGCATAGATCGAAGTTGACGATTATGCGGAGCATAGGGCGAGCCTGTTTGCATGCCCGCGTGCAGATGATCCGCAATCGGTCCACGATCGATCCAATAGGACTTCAGCCGGATTGACGAACATGAGCTCAAACCAGCGGCAAATATTGCAAAGGCAGTCCAACCTTTTCTGGTGATCGCACTGACTTGATTCCGAGGCATAGAACCGCTGACACGATAAAAATCCAGAAACAACTGACCGTTCTGGCAAGTATCGGCGCGCGAGTGCCCAAGCTTCAGAGCGAGTGGCACTTGTCGGATTGTGCGGATTTGCTCGGAGAAACCGAATGTCCGTCAGGCGCGATTAACTCTTGAACTGACCGAACAACGCAAGGTTTTCCAGCATGGCGGCTGGGATGTCTTCGGGGGTTGCACCGTCTTCGAGCAAGCACCAGCCAGTGAATCCTTTCGCATCGCAGACGCGCAACCGTTCAAAAAGTTTGTCCCAAGGATAGTTAACCTTTCCAGGGCGAAGGTCGTGGATATGCACGGTTCCCATCCATGGGGCAAGCGAATCGTAATTCGCCTCGAACCCCGCACCTTGAAGGTCGGTAGGATTACAGTTCCAGCAAACGACGACATTGGGGTGATCGGCCACTTCCATGATCTTGCGCATGTTGGGTATCTCCTGCGTTCCTGCACCATGGACCTCTACGCGTATTTGTTGCTGCAGCTTCGCAGCGTAGCTACCCACCTCATGCAGTGCTTTACCGATTTGTTCAAGGGTCTTTGCAACGGGAACTTCTTTCGGTAACCCATTGGGCCGGACTTTGACGCCCGTTCCACCTAGCTCTGCACACAGATCAAGAAACGCTTTTGTTTCATCAATATTTTTCCGGACTACAGCCTGATCAACAGCATGGTACTCACAAGCACTACCGAGTCCAACCAACGCGACAGAGCTATCGGCGAATCGTTTCTTAGCTTCGCTACGAGCACTGGCGCTCATCGAAGGTTCCACTCCATGGCGATGTGTACTGCGCAACTCAACTCCCTCGAAATGGGCCTTCTCGCAGGTGCCTAGTAAGTCAGCCAAGGGCATGTCTTTACCCCACTGGTAAGTGACAAGCCCAAGTTTCAGGGGAACAGCCGTTGCGGGGAGGTTCGCACCGCCGAACCCCGTCGCGTGGACTTGCTGGAACGAATACAAGCTCGCGCTTGCTGCCGCCGCGTATGCACTGTATTTGAGAAACTCACGGCGATCAGAAGGTCGGCGGGCGGGGGAAGGAGTGAATTCAGACATGGGAAAGTGGACTTTCTCTGCAAGGATTTGAATTGGCAACCCGAATCGACGAACCATTGTATACCTGAACCATAGTATACCCCTTTCAAATGCCGAATTCGTCCGTTTCTCATGAACCAAACCAAGGACAAAAAGGGGGTTTTTCGGTATCTTCTACGTAAAGCGTGCGGCGTTAGGATGGGCCCAACGAGAATTAAG
>JBIJCS010000025.1:0-17944 GCA_044344575.1 Pirellula sp.
TTTGCTGTGCCATTGGCTGACCAAGGTTGGGGGCAGTAACCACAATAAGTTTCTAGAAACGAACAGGCATCAATGTACTCTGCGAACGGATTTGCGCCCACAAAAGACCAGTTTCTCCATCCACCAGGGAAATGAAATGAGTCCTTGATGCTCAATATTACGGTACCTGCGTAGGTGCAGCATTCCTGATAAACTGGTTCCCCGCCTGCCCGACCAATATGGTCTCTCCGACAGCTTGTCTTTGATAAACATCCCGGCGTGACGCTTCGAATGGAACCGACTCGCTACTCGATATCGTTCAAACCCGTCAGAGGATTTGTACCAGGAATGTCTATGACATTCTCCGTTGGGAGCAGCTGTCCAGAAAATGGTTGTCCAAAAACACAACCGCCACATCCAAATGCAACGGCTAGACGTTCGCTGGATTGCGGTGCATTGGAATTTCGCCGCGCGCCGCCGATCTGCGAAGGGTATTCTGAGCGACACCCAGGTACTCGGCAGCCGCGGCCGTGTGTAGGTACTCGGTTATCTTCGTTGTCTCCAAAATTGCTTGAACAGCCGGACATCATGCGACAACGCACTCGGCTTTTGAACGATGAGCGTACTGTGGTTGAACACCTTATGGGTCGCGAAATGGTGAGTGAGCGGGCTTGGTTTAAGTCACTCGATTTTTGCGTGCACGGTGTTGTGCTTCGTCGGAACGGTACGGATAATACTGCTTCTTGGCGGAATTGAACGGTTCGCATAGACAGAGCCTTGCTATCGAGATGACCAAGTCGGTGACGGAAAGATTGAAGTAGATATCCATAGAGGTAAAAATGATCATCACGCGGCTCTCCCCAGTACTGGGAGTCAAAAGCGTTCGAAAATCGGCTGAGTACTATCGGGATGTACTCGGTTTTAGTCTCGATCCGATCGATGGGGTGTTCCAGCCAAGCGTTGAGGAACCCGACGGTGTCTACGCGATCGTGAAACGAGGAAATGCTTGGATTCATTTTCAAATACGGCGAGAGGATAGCGAAACCGTAAGTACGAATCGCTCTACCATTGAGCGTGATGTTTACGTCATGGTTGAGAATGTCGACGACGAATACAGCAAATTAATGCAGAACGGAGCGAAGATCCTTCAGTCGATTCATACTACCCACTATGGGATGAGGGAATTCACGATTGAGGATCCGAACGGCTTTCGACTATCGTTTGGGGGGGCACAATAACCTAAAAATGTTTTCACGGTTCACGTTGTTCCGTAATGCCTTTTGACCAAGAGTCTGCAAGTAGCCCGAGAGTAGATCGCAAATCTGAAGAAAATAATATGATGTTCTCGAAGCTTAGCGCACCAAATGATGTTATGTTGTCATGGACTCGATTTGTTTGATGAATTTCCCGAACTGGAATTTTTTGGGGACGACATACGGACCACAAAACCTCACAAGATCATTGCCAATGAACTCTTCAAGCGTCGAGTCTTCTTGTGTTTCGCAGACGGACGGGAAACCCAATACGCAGAGCCCTCCCACTCAGACGGCTGATTCGCTGGATTTCGGTTATCCTGGGCCGCTTTGGACATCAGATTTCCAGTTGCCAGTGCCGATTTTCAGGATTTTGATGATCTTTTTTATTCCTTTAGGAATCTGCTCCGCGATCGCGGGGTGTTACCATTGGACGATGGAGCAGTATTACCATGCCGAGGGAATACAGACCGATTCTGCTGTAGTCACTAAGAAATGGACAAGGATCTCCAGCAACGAGGGTGGGGGCAACTACACGATTTACTATCTTCGGTATACCTACTCGGACGTCTCTGGGCGTTCTCATTCACATCAATTGAGCACGAGTTACGGCAAATGGCCCCAACTTGGAACTTGGGATGAACTACCTGTCGGTGCCAGACTGCCGACCATAGAGTACTTAGCATCCGCTCCTGCAACCCATCGCTTTGCATTTGAGAATGGGCAGGGAAAGGTTTTTTTGATATTTGGTTTGATTCTTCTTCTTGCATCCATCCCATTACATCTGTTGCATAAGGCAGTCTCGCGCTGATGGGACGCTTCGCACCCTACAACGGAACCAACTTATGACATTAAAAAGCTACACTCAATGGAAAGAACTACTGATCGTCGAAGATGAAATCGGCAACAACTTTTGCTTTATGTGTGGGTGGGGTGTCGAGCCACCGGTCGCTTACATTCCTCCCCCCGACGATTGGGCGAAATGTGTTCCGGAATGGTTACGGGAACGTCGGGATGAAGTTATTGATGAGATGAAAAAGCAAAAACATCTCGTGGAAGAATGGGGATATCCAACGCTAAAACGTTAATTCGATTGCCTCAGTCACGAAACCTCCCAAGCGTTGCGTCGAGTTCAACGCTCGGAACTTCTCCTAGCGAGGTTGCGACCCTACATGCACAGTGAGTATACTTTGCACGGGTAGCGAAGCATCCTCGTTCCCCCCTTCCGACCGATATTCCCTCCCACCAATCCTTCCCCACAGCGGCACCACCTCGGCCCAATTCGCTCTATGCCCAGATTTCACGGGCGGAGTCCGTTCCGGAGCCTTGGCTCCTTCCCTCCCATTCCTACCGGTGAAATGCATGTTGTACCCGATGATCCTCACCGCTCTGCTCGCCCTTTGCACCATTCTTGATCCGCAGCAGGCTCAAGCTCAGAATGCAACTGCAGAGGAGATCAATCTCGAAAACGATCCAACAGCAACTCACGACCTGAATTTCGAAGATCACATTCGTCCGATTCTTCGAGAATATTGCCTCGATTGCCACGGTGCAACGGATCAACATGAAGGTGGATTAGACCTGCGTCTTGTGCGTCTGATGAAGCAAGGTGGAGATTCTGGCCCTTCACTCGTACCGAAGAATGCGGATGCGTCGCTCGTATTGCAACGGATTGAAAGCGATGACATGCCACCGGGTGAAATCAAAGTTTCCGAGACGAAGAGAGAATTGCTGCGACGCTGGATTCAATCCGGAGCCCCGACCAAACGAAGCGAACCAGAATCGATTGGCCCAGGAATTCCATTAACCGAAGCCGAGCGAAATTACTGGGCCTATCGACCACTTCAGCGCTCTGGAATTGCATTGCCGATCCAGCGTTCGATTCCTGGGGAGCTATCGCCAACAACGCCACAAACAGCTTCCGATCCCAAGGGTTCAAGCCCACCGCGCAACGTGATCGATGCATTGCTGGCTCAATCGATGCCCACAGGCTTGACCTTTTCCCCGGAAGCCCCCCGTGCGACACTCATTCGTCGTCTTTTCATCGATCTTATCGGGTTACCTCCTACACCAGAACAATGGAAACATTGGCTCACCCATCCAGATTCCGATTGGTACGAGCAACTCGTGGACACACTTTTACAAAGTCATCACTACGGAGAACGCTGGGCTCGCCATTGGCTTGATGCTGTCGGTTATGCCGATAGCGATGGGGCGACCCTCGCTGACGCAGAGAGACCTTGGACATGGAAGTACCGAGACTACGTCATCAAGTCGTTCAACGAAGATAAACCAATTGACCGATTCATTCAGGAGCAACTTGCTGGCGACGAACTTGCTGGTCCAGCAAACGGCGATTGGACCCAGAACCAAATTGAATGCCTCACCGCTACTGGCTTTCTTCGGATGACCGCTGATGGCACCGGGAGTGGGGATAATTCCCCCGAAGCGAGAAACAAAACCATCGCGGACACATTGCAAGTTGTTGGGAACACCTTACTCGGCTCGAGCTTTCAATGCGCTCAATGCCACGACCATCGGTACGACCCGATTTCCCACGAAGATTATTTTGCTTTGCGTGCGATCTTCGATCCTGCTTTGGATTGGCAACAGTGGAAGTCACCGAATGAGCGATTGGTATCTCTGACAACACAAGCTGAACGTGACCTATCTGCACAGGTGGAAAAGGAAGCTCAGTTGATCGCGGCTGAGAAGACTGCTAAAGAATCTGAGTATATGAAACAGGCCCTTGATCAGGAGTTGATGAAATTCGAGGAACCGTTACGCAATGACCTTCGATCTGCGTATGAAACTCCTGCAGAGAAACGTTCGACTGAACAAAAAGCACTTCTTGATAAACACCCGAGTGTGAACATCTCGCCCGGAGTTCTTTACCAGTATTTACCCAACGCTGCCGATGATCTAAAGAAATACGACGCTAAGATTGCTGAAGTCCGAGCAAGAAAGCCGGCTGAATCGTTTCTACACGCTCTCGTTGAACCTGCCGGGCATTTACCCGCCACGAAGCTCTTTCACCGAGGTGATCATAACCAGCCAACTCGGGAGATAGCACCCGGCAAACTAGCTGTTCTCCTCGCCGAAGGTGCCGATAAGTCTTTTCCTGCAGATGATCCCACAATACCTACTAGCGGTCGAAGACTTGCATTTGCGAAATGGCTGACCGATTCCCATACTCCAAATCCTTTGTTTGCTCGGTCGTTCGTCAACCGCATTTGGATGCACCATTTCGGTCGGGGAATTGTAAATACTCCGAGCGATTTCGGGAAACTTGGTAGCCCTCCGACACACCCTCAATTGCTCGATTGGCTCGCAATCGAGCTTATCGAACACGGATGGAGTCTGAAACATCTTCATCGAACGATGATAACCTCGACAGCCTATCGCCAGTCTTCGGTTCGCAATCCACAACGCGAAACGCTAGATCCCGATAATCGTTACTATTCCAGACGCGATGTCCTTCGGATTGATGCGGAAGTTTTGCGTGATTCCGTCTTGGCACTCTCAGGTTCTCTTCAGCCGAGTTTATTCGGCCCACCTATTGCTCTGCAAGAAGATGATGCAGGGCAAGTTCGAGTCGATCCAACACAACCCAGAAGAAGCATCTATGCAAAATGGAGACGGACTCAACCTGTTGCAATGCTGCAATCCTTTGATGCACCGGTCATGGGGGTTCTCTGTGATGTACGGACCAATTCAACCGTCGCAACGCAATCGCTGATGCTGATGAACGGCGATTTCACGCTCGAACAAGCGAACAAGCTAGCACAGAAATGTGAATCTCTCGTCGCTGCACAACCAACATGCGAGAAGCAACCGAAAGCACTATGGAATCTGCCCACCCCCCCAGCCGATCAATGGCTTTATGGTACAGGTCGGCTAAATTCAGATAAAACAAAGGTCGATTCCTTTGTGCCACTATCCGGATTTCATGGTGGACAATGGCAAGGCTCGGCTCAACTTCCCGATCCGACGATCGGATGGGTTCTCTTGCATGCCTCCGGTGGACATCCAGGGAATCCAAATTACCCAGCCATTCGCAGATGGATCGCGACTCGTGCTGGGAAGCTTGAAATACGCGGAAAACTCGGCCATGGTTCCGAGAATGGAGATGGCATCCACGCAAGCATCCTCAGTAAGAATGGCTCGTCAGGGTCTTGGTTCGCCAAAGCCAATACGATCGACACATCAGTAGCTGCGCTCGAAGTTCAGATCGGGGACGCCGTCGATTTTGTGGTCCATTGTGGAGAACATGAGACCTCCGATTCGTTCTCTTGGCCCGTGACCTTAGTACTAACCCATTCGGAAGGAAGAGACACGATCGATAGCGCGGCGACATTTCGAGGGCCTGCGTCCGGTGGAGATCGACTCGCCGATGAAATCCTAGCGGCTTGGAAACTAGTCTTGGCACGCGAACCTTCTGAGTCAGAGATCGATACGATTCGGCAATTCGCAGCAATGCAGCTCTCTTTGTTTTATCGAGAGCCGCACCGAGTACTTCCCGGTTCAAATCCATCGCGACAAGTTCTCGTTAATGTCTGCCAGATGTTAATCAATTCGAATGAATTCCTTTACATCGATTGATCCAACTCCCATTCACATACCGACGAAATCAACTATGAAACCTATGGCTAATGATAGACGAGATTGGTTACGGCAGACCGGGATGGGGATCGGTGCAATCGCCCTTGAATGGATGCTTGCTCGCGATCCATTGCAAGCCGCACCGCCGATTTTAAAAGAGAAGCCTCACCGCGACCTACTTCCGAGAGCAACGCATTTTGAGCCAAAAGCCAAAGCGATGATCTCGCTGTTTCAACACGGTGGACCTTCCCATATGGATCTTACCGACCCCAAACCTGAACTCACCAAATTCAGCGGTACAGATTATCAAGGAGACATACACTTCTCGTTCGTCAATCAAGCGAGTAAAAAGTTGCTGGGAAGTCCTTTCGCATTCGCTCCTCGCGGACAATCCGGCATCGAACTCTCAGAACTACTTCCGCATACATCCAATGTCGTTGATGACCTTTGCTTGATTCGAAGCATGCATACGGGAGCAAATGGTCACGAAGTTTCCATTCGCTATTTTCACGGCGGGATTCCAGGGATCCTAGGACGTCCTACGCTCGGCTCATGGCTTACTTACGCCCTCGGTTGTGAATCTCAAGATCTACCTGCATTCATGGTCTTGAGCGATCCAGGGGGCCACCCCGTCGATGGCGTAACGAATTGGTCAAACGGTTTCATGCCTGCGATGTTCCAAGGTACAGTACTGCGTCCAAAGGAGCCACGCATCTTCAATCTTCAACCCCCAATGCATTTGGCCGGTGAAGTTCAGCGACAAAATTTGGATTTACTGCAAGAGATAAATCGCAAGCACCTTTCTGAGCATCCGGGTGAACCGGAGTTGGAAGCGAGAATCGCAAGTTATGAACTTGCAGCTCGTATGCAACTGGCAGCAACGGAAGCACTCGATATTTCAAAAGAAACGGCGGCAACTCTCTCAATGTATGGCATTGATGAACCTGAAACCAAAGAGTACGGCACTCGATGCCTCCTCGCCCGTAGGCTGGTCGAACGAGGCGTTCGATTTGTCCAACTATTTCATGCAGGACAACCATGGGATAACCACGACAGCATCAAAACGGGACTTGCGTCGATCTGCCGTAAAACGGACAAACCGGTCGCTGGACTTGTAGCCGATCTTAAACAACGCGGATTGCTCGATTCAACCTTGGTTCACTGGGGCGGGGAAATTGGACGCTTGCCCGTTACCCAAGAGCACGGTAGTCCCGATCGCGCTGGACGAGATCATAATGGACAAGGCTTCAGCATCTGGTTAGCCGGTGGCGGAGTGAAAGGAGGGCTAGCCCACGGTAAAACCGATGAATTTGGCCATAAAGCCGTAGAAGATGTCGTCACTCCGAATGATTTCCAAGCAACCATCATGCATTTGTTTGGTTTAGACCACCAAAAGGTTACCTATCCATATAATAACATGGCTCAGGTGATCACGGCTAACCGTCCAGCAAGAGTGGTCTCGGAGTTACTACGATAAGGCGAGAGTGACCATGGATTTCCAAAAAGCTACCCCTCAAAGAAACACACAGCGCCGAGCCTTTTTGACCGCTTCGGCGAATGTGTTAGCGGGCTTACCATTGGTTGCTTGCGCAGATCCTTTATTGGCTAACATACCCGCTCGCGCAGCAGTAGGAGGGGAGGCCAAGTCCGTTATCTTGTTCTTTCTTTGTGGTGGAGCATCTCATATCGATACGTGGGATATGAAACCCGATGCCCCCGCTGAGTATCGTGGTCCATTCAATTCCATTCCAACGTCAGCCGCCGATATTCGGCTCTGTGAGCACTTGCCGAAATTGGCAAACCTCGCCCACCACCTTGCAATTGTTCGATCCGTAGGTGCAACCGTCAGTACCAACGATCACCACGCAGGTTACTACTACCACTTGACCGGACATGTGCCTGATCCAACCTTTCTCTCTCTCGGTAACGATCGCCGCCCATACGGGGATGATTGGCCATTTATGGGTACGGTCGTCGGTCAACGCCGGTCGAACCAAAGCGAACTACCCAATGTCATTACGTTACCCCACAAACCGAGCAAAGCCCCCTATACTCGGCCTGGCCAATTCGCAGCAAAACTAGGTGTTGAATTCGATCCAGTGTACGTAGATGCTTCCATTGACAAACCTTTAGAGTTTCGAGCACCCTCTCTGAGCCTCCACGGATCAACCTCTGCAGGCGAGTTGCAATCGCGCCAACAGTTGCTTGGGCGAATCAACCAAGCCCGAAGAGATCTTGATCGGGTTGCCTCTGAATCCAATTGGAAGAAACAACAAGAGCGATCCATGCAATTGTTGCTCAGTGCAAAAACCTCGCAAGCCTTCGATCTAGCTTCTGAACCCGAATCCGTCAGGCAACTCTATGGCAATAGCGTCAATGCAATGAGTTTGCTCATGGCCCGACGACTTGTCGAAGCCCAGGTGCCCTTTATCACCGTCTTCTGGCGTGAGAATGAATCGATCGCAGACGCATGCAAAAGCGAAGGAGCTTGGGATACACACGGGAATAATTTTGAATGCCTTAAAAAATATCTACTTCCGGAATTCGACCAAGCGTTCTCAGGGTTGCTCACCGATCTGCAGCAACGTGGGCTACTCGAACAAACCTTGGTGATGGTCAACAGCGAAATGGGGCGAAAACCCAAAATTGGTGATCCTCGTTCTGGAGGGACCAGTGGCGCAGGTCGCGATCATTGGACCCACTGCCAAAGCGTACTTTTTGCTGGTGGCGGGATTCGGGGAGGTCAAACGTACGGCGCATCTGATCGCTACGGCGAGTACCCTGCAGAGAACCCTGTGACCCCCGCAGATATCGCGAAAACGGTCTATCGAGCGGTAGGCATCAAAGATCTACAAGCTACTGACTCTCAAGGTCGCCCCTACCACCTGCTCGAAAGCGGTGAATCCATCGACCAACTCTGGTCGTAAAAATCGACTCATTCCGAGTAGATATCCGTCGTACTACCTGCAGGGATGCTCGCCGAGCACTCCCCCGTATGGGACGAACGCGTATCACACTTCAGGAGAACATGATGATTCGGAATCTTTTCACCGCTTTGCTGACGCCATTTGCGTTGCTACTTGGCACCGGAATAGGAACTTCCCAAGCAGGGTACCAATACAGCATCAACTTTGCGAGTAACCCAAGCCTACCTTCCGCGCAAGGGATGACATACGCGACGGATGCACTGCAAGGCGAGAACACGATTATGTCGATCGTCGGTGGAAATCGGCTTTCGGTCAACACTTTTCAATTAGCGAGCGACCGCGGTGCGTTTTACTACAAAGACAACGTCTACGACCCGAATCTAGATCTTGAAATGGAGACATCCCTAAAAATCATCGACTCAAGCTTCTTCGGGATCTCTTTTACCGCATACACCATCGAGCGTTCAAGCAGTTTTGTGATCAGCAAAAACGCTTTCACTATTTTTGGTTCTACAATGCAGACAGGGTACAATTTTACCGACAAGTTCTACAAATTCACGTACCGTCGCACGGCGGCAACCAACATGTACGAGTTCTTTATCGATGGTGTACTTGCGGTTTCCGGACAGACTCCATCAGGTTTCAACGGAAACCAATTTTATTTCGGAGATGGGACATCTACCGGTGGAAACGTTCATGCGGAAATTCAGTATGTAAAATATCGCAACGACACGTTTGCGCCTGATCCTGTACCTGAGCCGACGAGTCTCGCAATCTTCGCTGTGGGTGGCCTGCTATCCTTCGCAACCCGAAGGCAGTTGCGCCGCAATCGTTAGGCGATTCTCGACTAGAAGAGTTCTTTAATCGGCTTGCCACCATCGACGATCGGGGTAGGCCGGTTTTGGAAATCTAAAACTCGCATCTCAGGATCAATCCCCAACGATTCATACACCGTCGCGGCCAGATCTTCGGGAGATATCGGTCTCTCAATCGCATAGGCTGCGTCTTTATCGGATCGCCCGATCAAGTTCCCGCCTCGAACTCCTCCGCCGGCGATCAATGCAGGAAACAGAGTACTCCAGTGATCACGCCCCCACTGCGCGTTCGCTGTCGGTGTGCGTCCCATTTCACCGATCGCGATGACCATAGTCTCATCGAGCATACCACGCTCTTCTAAGTCGACTAAAAGACTCGAACAAGCTTGATCAAAAGTCGGCAATAAGTGTTTTCCGACGTCATCGCTATTGCGGTGAGAATCCCAGCTGTAGCCATCAACGCAATCGTATTGAACGGTCACAAATCGAACCCCCGATTCAATCAATCGACGAGCCATGAGCGTCGATTGCCCAAAGAGATGCCGTCCGTAACGGTCTCGTATGGAACTAGGTTCTCTTCGAATGTCGAGGGCTTCACGAGCTTCCTTCGATGTTGCGAGCGAGAAAGCACGCTGGCGAAATACATCGAGAGAGTTCTCTGTAGCTTCGGCATTCTTTTCACGATCGCGTTCGCCTTGCGTCAAGTGACGATTGAGCTGCTGCAGTAACGAATGTCTCGCGTTCATACGATCAATGACTAGCTCGTCACGAGAGTCCAATCCTGAAATCCCGAAGCGTAACTCTTCGTCACTGCAATCACGCCAATAGGGATTGTCCTCTTTAGTCCGCTTATCTATCCGAGTCGTCAGTGGATTGTAACGTTGCCCAAGCCACCCAGCGTGCTCACCCGGACGTGGATACTGGCCATCTTCTTGCAGTCGCCCTAGGGAATTTGGAACCACCATGTACGAAGGCATGGGACGGTCAAGCCCTACACGAGCTTGATCGACATACTCGACGATCGAGCCCATCGATGGCCAATCGCGAGGAGTTGGCGCAAAGCCACCCCCGATCGGCACATGCCATCGCTTGCCAGTTTGCAAATAGTGAGCACCGCCACTGTGATCGTTAAAAGTGTGGCTCATGGTCCGAACCACCGTAAAACGATCGGAGAGGTTTGCTAATCGTGGAAGATGTTCACAGATTCGCAACTCAGGGTTTTTCGACGGGATCGGCTTGTATGGGCCCCGAATCTTCTCCGGAGCGTCAGGCTTCATATCGAACGTCTCAAGTTGACTCGGGCCCCCAAACAAAAACAGAACGATCACCGATTTGCACCGGGGATACGCAAGTGGTACATCCCCGACGCTTCCAACTGTTGGCTTATCTGCGGAAGCAATTTGGGATTCCAAACGTAAAATGTCCGACAAGCCAATTCCGAATAACCCTGCTGTACCGACCTGCAAAATCCGGCGCCGGTGCGCAGAATACCCACCGCCTCGTTCGTGGCCTAAAACGGTAAGCATAGAGGATACTCCTGACTTCAACCCGCTATCGCGAGTTTTTAAGGAAATCCCATCCCGAAAACTTCAAGAAAACCCTCTCGATTGGTTCGGGATCAAGGATTAAACAGAATTGGATTCCAACCTGCTTAGGACGGATTCCCTTCCATTATAGGCGATTCTTGTCACTTATCGCCACATTGCGACGCTTTTGACCGAGTTTATTCCGTCTGGCCCCAGGAAATTTCGAGAACTTTCACGAAACCCCTGTGTCCTTACCGATTGACGGAAGAGGAATTTTCGTTGTAATTTCCACCGTAAACAAAGGGAATACAAGGGCTTTGGGCTTCCTACAGTCTTTGCGTCGCCTTACATTTACCCCCTGAAATGTCCCAGCTTACTTCCTGGGCTTTTTCCTAGATCCTCGCGAATTGATTGGTTGCCGAAGGCTTGCGTCGTTGTGAGCCTGTGTTCAACGTTTTTCCATTGTTTGCCAATGGATTGAACATGGCGTGAATTCGCGGAAACCGCATAAGGAGATGATTGTGGCAAACGAACTCGTTGGCAAATTGATTGAAGCCGGGGCGCACTTCGGACACCGCGTTAGCCGTTGGAACCCCAAAATGGCGCCGTATATCTACGGGCGCAAAAATCTGATTCACATTATCGACATCCGCGAAACACTCCGCGGTATGCTTCGAGCCAAAAAGTACCTCAGTCAAGTTGCCGCCGGTGGTTCACTCGTACTTTTCGTTGGCACCAAACGACAAGCCTCGGAAGTTATTCAGCGCGAAGCAACCCGGTGCGGCATGCCCTTCGTTTCCGAACGCTGGCTAGGTGGATGTTTGACCAACTTCCGCACGATTCGCGACCGAATGGGCCGTCTCGAAGAGCTCGAGACCATCATGAATAGCGATCAGATCAATGGCTACTCGAAGAAGATGCAATCGGCATTGAATCGTGAGTATCGCAAAATCTATCGAAACTTGAACGGTATCCGAACCCTGAACCGCATTCCTGAATGCCTCGTGATCATCGATCCGAAGAAAGAAAAGAATGCAATCCGAGAGGCGAAAGCACTCGGCATCACTACCGTTGCACTGATCGATACCGATTGCGATCCAACCCAAGTCGATTTGCCAATCCCGGGCAACGACGACGGTATCCGTTCAATCGATTTGATCGTCAAGCAACTTGCCGATGCGATCCTCGCTGGCAAGTCTGAAAACCCTGAACTGATGAAAACAGTTCCGCAAGCCACTCCAGCCAGCGGTGCAAAAGACACCATCTCGGAGATGGCTGAAATGGCTGAAAAAGCCAACATGGAATAATTCAAACGACACGTATTGGTTTCTTTTTTGCTTAATGGAGAGTGAACATGGCAGAGATTTCTGCTGGCGCAGTGAAGGCATTGCGCGAAAAGACTGGATTGCCGTTGATGGATTGCAAGTCCGCTTTGACAGAAGCAGGCGGGGATGAGTCTCGCGCTATCGCGATTCTTCGCGAACGCGGCCTGAAACTCAGCGAAAAGCGGTCCGACCGCGAAACCGCTTTCGGTCGTTTTGGGATCTACGCCGGCGGCGACAAATCCGCAGGTGCGATGGTCGAACTCAAGTGCGAAAGCGCACCAGTAGCCGGCAATGAAGAGTTTGTTCAACTCGCAAACGACTTCGCAGAAGCCCTCGCAAAGAGCAACGCAAAGTCCGCTGACGAACTACGCGCTCAGCCCTCGCCGTCGAAGCCCGGGCAAACCGTCGGTGAACAATTCGACGAATTGTTCAATCGTATCCGGGAAAAATTCGAGATCGGACGAATGACCCGTATCGAAGGTCCAACGGGTGGCTACAGCCACAATTCGACAACTGTCGCAGGTGTTTTGCTCGGTCTGCAAGGTAACAACGATGCTGCCGCTCGCGATATCGCGATGCACGTCGCTGCGATGCGTCCCGCTGCCCTAAACGCCAACGAACTCGATCCTGCCGTAATCGAAGCTGAGCGCAAGACCCTGACGGACCTTGCTCTGAAGGAAGGCAAACCTGCAAACATCGTCGACAAGATGGTAGAAGGCCGTTTGCGTCAATTCCTCGCAGAACGCGTTTTGCTCGAACAGGCTTTCGTAAAAGACGAAAAGCAAAGTGTTGGACAGTTCGCAAAGTCCAACGGCTTGAGCGTTCATAAGTTCGTGCACCACGTCCTCGGTGAGACAACGACCTAATATTACCGGCCAAATTGAGTGCCGGTCGAATGAAGAAACGAAAAAGGCTCTGGAATTAAAATCCAGAGTCTTTTTTCATTTCGCTACCCTCTTTGCACAGCTATTGAGGCTTCATCGCCATTCAGATGGTATTCGTTACTTCAGCGGGGAAAAATTCGTTGGCTTGAGAAACCAACTCTTAACCCCTGCACCCACCGTTAGGGACCCACCTGCACTTTTCTCCGAATCCGTTCGAACCTGATTCCAAACCGGATCGTCTCTAAATTTTCCAAACGAAGCCTTCTGTGCATCGACGGACGCATGGGTCAAGAAATACACGAGTGCGTTTCCAGACGCTGGCAAATCATCTGAAATCTCGGCTTTAGCCTGCCCAACAGGAGATACTGCTTCAAGCAATGCCGAGCCCTTCATCTCTTCTCCCTTCGCCACCGACCAATAAACCAAGTTGGTCATTCCATACTTCTTGAACAATTCCATCGTGTGGTTTCTAAAGCGGTTATTAAGTGCAGCCAAATTTCCCGGTGTTGCAATGTAAGTCCGCAACTCAAAAACTCTATTCCCAACATTCTCCTCAACCAACTTCGGACTGTAATCGTTCGTGGTCAGGAAAATGCGAGTCACGGATTTCGTTGGCTTCTTGCCATCGACAGCACTTGCTTCATAAGCAGTTTGCCATGCGGGATCCGCGCCAAAGGCTTGCCAGGCTGCATCGCAAGATTTTCGGTCGACATGTTTGATCAATGTCACCACTCGTGAATCATTCGGATCCACTGGACTCCACGCGGCAACGAGATCGATTTTGTGCTTATTGAGAAACGGAACACCCGTTGTTTCCATAAATTTTAACAAATCACCTTGGCGCCCCTCTTCCGGAGTGTACACCCTTAGCTCATACAACGCTTCCTCCCCGTGAACCGTCTCCGATCCAAGCATTCCAAAGACTCCCATCAATCCACCAAGTAAACTAGGAATGAACAGCTGAACAAACGACTTCATGATTCCCTCATTTCAACCTTAGAGTTCGCTTAACGGTGCCTATTGCCACCGTTACAATCTCCTGTTGTTGTACTCTTGTTCTACCTTCCAAGGTAGACCTGGTTCGAAGGATCCATTTCCACAAGTTGAGTTTCTAATGTGCCGTCGATCCCCTAAAGGCATCCATCTACCTTCGAAGCTTCTCACGGCATTCCTTCGCGTGGAGCAGTTTTCATCTTACCTGCTGGCCGCTTGGCTGTTGACTCATAGCCTTGCATTCAGTCAGCAAAACCCAGCTCCCTTAGAACTCCCAAGAGCTCCGCTGATCCATCTCGATGCAGCGATGCTACCGATGGAGGAATCACCGACGAACAAGGATGCTACAGAAACAAAAGCTTCCCCTGTACAACGCTGGGTGGATCAATCGCCACAACACTGGGATTTCATTGCGCTCGATCCACAACAAGCTCCGACACTCGTCCGCTCCCCAGAAGGTGCGACCGTGCGATTTGACGGAAACGATGACGCGCTGCGTATGCTCTGCCCCCTCAAAACACTCGCTTCCGGTAGTATTTGGATGGTAGTCGCCCCCCACGAGAACCCCGGGGACTTTCGAGGCCTGATCGCTACGAACGCGCCGGGTCACCGTGACTATATGTCAGGATTTAATATGGACCTTGGTCCAGGCCCCTCCCTTCGATGGGACATGATCAATATCGAAGGCCAAGGTTTTTCAGGTGCGCGAAACTTAGCTACGCTCTCCTCATCCTTCGGTACCTTGAGCGTTCTTTGCATCCTTTTCGATGCAAACGCACAAGAAATCATCTTGTATGTTGATGGAAGAGAAAGCGGTCGTCGACCGTGGAACCATCGCGAAATCTCTATCGAAGAATGGACCCTCGGGGCACGATTTTATACAAACGGTCCAGGGGAACAGCAAATTCGCGGAAACACAGCATGTGATATCGCCGAACTAATCGTCTTCGACGGACCACTCTCCGCAACCGAACAAGCAGCATTGACTGAGAAACTACTCACAAAACACACCCCACTCCGTCAATCTCTGATTGCCAACTTCAAGACTCCACGATCAGGAACTCTTCTCGTTAAACACCCTGATCCACCTCAAGTGCAAATGTTGGTCGGTGGTTTCGAAGTTCACCGACTTCCTGTCGAAATCACCAATGTCAATAACCTAGCTTATCGACCTGATGGAGCCCTCGTGACGCTTGGCTACAACGGCGATGTTCAGATCCTTCGCGATACCGATGGCGACGAACTCGAAGATAACACTCATGTGTTCTACAAGAACAACGGTTCCCTGAGGGGGCCGATAGGGATGCAGTTCATTCCTGCGAGCGACCCACGCGGTTGGGGCGTATTTGTAGCAAGCAAAGGGAAAGTATCCCTGCTGCTCGATCACAATCGCGATGATCAGTGCGATGAGGAAATCATCGTTGCGCAGGGTTGGGAAGAAATCACTCAAAATGTCGACGCGGTCGGACTCGCCATGGATCGCGAAGGTGCCTTGTATTTCGGTTTAGGAGCAGCAAATTACGCGAATGCGTACCTAATCGATGATGCAGGTTCGAGCAAATTTGATATCAAGAGTGATCGAGGTACCATTCAAAAAATCTCTCCGGATTTCTCTCGACGCGAGACGGTATGCACCGGTGTACGATTCCCCATCGGCATCGCTTTTCATCCCAACGGGGACTTATTCTGCACAGATCAAGAGGGGGCGACTTGGCTTGCAAATGGCAACCCGTTCGATGAATTACTTCACATTGAACCTAATCGGCATTACGGATTTCCACCAAGACATCCCAAGCATAATCCAAGCGTCCTGGATCAACCTTCCGTGTTTGATTACGGACCGCAACACCAATCAACTTGCGGACTCCTTTTCAATACTGCCACTCCCTCCGGTACTTTTTTCGGTCCCGACCTATGGGAATCCAACGCCATTGTTTGCGGAGAATCACGCGGAAAGCTTTGGCGCACACAACTGGTCAAAACGAACCAAGGATATGTTGCACAAACACAGTTGATCGCCGCCCTTCAGGAACTTACCGTGGACTCCTGTATTAGTCCTCAAGCAGATCTAGTGGTAGCTTGTCATAGCGGCCCTCCCGATTGGGGAACCGGTCCCGCAGGAATCGGTAGTCTCTATAAAATTCGCGCTAACAAATCCCCCACTCCTAGACCGGTCCTGACCTGGCGAGAATCTCCAAACAGTATCAATATCGCGTTCGATCATCCCGTAGATCCGACTCAATGGTCTGACATATCCCAACGGATTCGAATCGATGCAGGCACTTATGTACGAGCCGGAGATCGCTACGAAAATTTGATTCCACCTTATGCGGTGGTCCAAGCTCAAGGAGTTAGTCCACGCGGCCAGTTACCGGTAACTTCGGTCGGTCTTAGTCCCGATCGACGCACGGTATCGGTGCAATTCAAATCTAGCGATTCGTACGAGCCGACATCACAAGACACGATTGCCGTCACCGTACCGAACGCCAGTCCGAAAAAGGGTAGTAGCTTTGGTTCCTTGAAAACGATCATTGAGCAACGTCAAGAAATCGAAGTTGATGCACAACCATATGGAGTCCTTGCCCATTGGGATCAAGAGTCCCTTAAATCGGAGTCCAACGATTCTTCTCCGCGCGACGAAGGGGACTGGATTGGTTGGATACCTCACTTAGATCTCGCAGTTTCAAAAGAACTTACAAAGGGAAGCGCGGAACACGATCGTTTTTGGAAATCACTTAAAGGAAAAGGAGTGCTTACGCTTTCGACCCAACTTGATGCTCGAGATATTTACAGACCGAAGATACAGCCAGGTGCAAAAATCGATTACCTATGGCCCGAAGAACATGTCCAATACACATTGTCTGCCTCCGGTGCACTCCTATCGAACTATAAAGAACTTAGGACCATCAAAAACTCGAATCATCAATCCAGCAATCCATCCTTTCAGGTAAGGAAGGGTACAGAAGATCAATATCGGCTTGATCCTGAAAATGGTACAGGGCCAATTGTTCAACTGAAATGGTCGATCACCAAGTCTCATGGGGATATTCAGACCACCGTTTTCCTTTCAACACAAGAGAATGATGCCCCTCGCGCAATGCCGCTAAACCGATTCTTTCTCCCGTGGGTTCAATCGCAGGAGGATGGCAGTTTAACAGACGCTCTTCAATCAAACCTATCTCAACTTGAGGGAGGGAACTGGGGAGCGGGTCGTAAATTGTTCTTCAGCGATACCCTAGGTTGCGCGAAATGTCATGCTGAACCCGGTACCGGTATTCCTCCCGTTATCGGACCTGATTTATCGAACCTCCCCTCACGCGATTACTCAAGTAATTTGCGGGACATTCAATACCCTAGCCATGCTATTAATCCGGAGTTCATCGGCCACCAACTCCGGTTAAAAGACGGTTCGGTTCTTACAGGAGTCATTCGCGATCGCGGTTCGAAGATTCTCGTCGGGGATACACACGGAAGAACCACTGAGCTTGAAAAAGAAGAAATTGAACAAATGCTTCCGTCGAAGCTTTCAGTCATGCCCGACGGACTTCTCGAAAAGCTTGACCAAAATCAAATCAAAGATCTGCTTACCTACTTGATGAAACCTGCCCCCTCGATGCCATTGTCCGGTCCAATCTCAGCG
>JBIJCS010000350.1:0-5451 GCA_044344575.1 Pirellula sp.
AGAGGCTTGGGCACAGAGATATATCTTTCAAGCTCGTATCTGCGACTCCACGGGGAAAGCCATTCCTTACACGATGAAGCCCTAAGATTGCTTGATCGAAGAATTCCCTCCTGCGAACACACCATCCTGCGAACACACCATCCACGAAAGCAAATCACTATGGCTACTCCTTCCAATACTTGGAATCGACTTCGGAAAAGAGTTTGGCTCGCCTCCGCGATTGCATTAGCAGGATCGTTTTCATCCCGCGTAGCTTCAGGAGAAGACTGGACTCAATTTCGAGGTCCCGATCTCGGCGGTGCGGCTTCCAAGGCCAAGCTACCCGATACATTCGACGGCGAGAGCGGCAAGAACATCGCTTGGAAAGTTGCAATTCCTGGCCGCAGCGTCGGTGGAGCGATTGTGATTGGCGATCAAGTCATCACCACCACAAGCGATGGGATGGAACAACGCCGAATTCGCCTTTTGAGTTACAACAAGGAGACCGGCAAACCCAACTGGGAACAGCAATTCGTCTCGCGCGGACGCCCTTATTGCCACCCTACGAGCGCAAACGCCGCTCCAACTCCCGCGTCCGACGGGAAACACATCGTAGCCTTCTACAGTTCAAACGATGTTGCATGCGTAGATACGGCTGGAAACCTCCTTTGGTACCGCTCTCTTGCGAGTGATTTCCCAAAAGCAGGAAATGACGTCGGCATGAGTGCATCTCCCGTGATTGTTGACGGCGTTGTTGTCGTGCAAGTCGAATGCCAAGGTGATTCGTTTGCACTCGGCATGAAAGTCGAAGATGGCACAACCGTTTGGAAACAAGATCGTCCTCGAAAAGCGAATTGGGCCTCTCCAACTCCTGTCAAACTCCCGAGCGGAGCACAAGCAGTAATCCTACAGTCCAGCGATGACCTCGTCGCAATCGAGCCGAGCAATGGCAAGCAGCTTTGGCGCATGGAAACGGGTTGTGCCACAACACCATCGGCGACCGTTTCCGGTGGCAAACTGATCGTCCCTTCCGGCGGTCTGACCGCATACGACCTATCGAGTACTGGAGTCCCTAGCGAACTTTGGAAAGAGAATAAACTCAACCCCAACGCTTGCTCTCCGTTGGTTGCGAATGATCGTGTCTACACGATTAACCGAACGATTCTTGTTTGCGGCGATGCCTTCACCGGCAAGGTTCTCTGGCAATTGCGAATCCCAGATGCAAATCAAATCTGGTCATCGCCAGTCATCGCCGGAGACAAACTCTTGCTGTTTGCAATGGACGGTAGCTGCACCGTGGTCTCCTTGGCCGGTGAGCAAGGAGAAATAGTCCAGAAAAACATGCTCGGAGACGAAGTTCTCGGTTCGCCTGCGATCTCCGAAAACGCCATGTACGTCCGAGGAGCAAAGAATTTATGGCGAATCAGCGAGCGCTAAGTACTCGCTGGAATCACGAAGTTATGCGATCAAAGTTCGGTTTGGGAGAGTGCCTGGTTTGTCTTCAACACATGCGGTAAAACCCTTAGGGGTACGATTGCCGGAAATTCACGGGCCTATCATTGGCTCAATTCGTGTTCCTGGGTCCAAGAGTATCACCAATCGAGCACTCATCTGCGCTGCCTTGGCGAAAGGCAAATCCACCCTTTACGGGGTACTGGAAAGCGAAGATACCACCGTGATGGTGGAGGCATGGCGACAACTCGGGTTGCGAATCGACTGGGATCGCTCCAAGTGCGAATTGACCATCGACGGGTGTGCCGGCCAGCCACCTCAGCCTGAAGGAACATTGTTCATTGCCAACAGTGGTACTTCCATTCGATTTCTCACTGCAGCCTTAGCAGCAACCCATGGCAAATACACGTTGGATGGCATCGAACGCATGAGGCAGCGTCCCATCGGCGACTTGATTCGTGGATTGAGAACCTGGGGAGCGGATATTGCGAGTCTTAATGCAGAGAACCCTGAATGCCCCCCGGTTTTTCTCAACGCGAAAGGACTGCGTGGAGGACTTGCTCGCGTCCGCGGCGACGTATCCAGTCAGTTTCTATCTGGAATGTTGATGGCTGCGCCGTATTGCACCAGCGACGTGAACATCACGGTTGACGGGGAATTGGTCTCAAAACCCTACGTTGATATGACACTAGCCGTCATGCAATCGTTTGGCGTAACAGCCTCGACAACGAAAGACGGACAGTACCACATCTCAGCACCTGCCTGCTATCTGGCGACAGAGTATTCCATCGAACCAGATGCATCGGCAGCCAGCTACTTTCTCGCGGCAGCAGCAATCACTGGCGGCAAAGTGCGCGTCGAGGGAATCGGACTGGACGCACTCCAAGGAGATGTGCGGTTCGCTAAAGTGCTCGAAGCGATGGGCAGTGAACTCCAAAGCGGCAGAGACTGGATCGAAATCTCTGGCAGAGCGATTCATGGCATCGACATCAATATGGCTGATATCAGCGACACCGTGCAAACTCTCGCAGCGGTTGCGTTATTCGCCGAAGGTCCCACGAGGGTGCGTGGCGTTGCGCACAATCGTCACAAAGAAACCGATCGAATCGGAGATTTAATCAAAGAGATAAGAAGACTCGGAGCGCAAGCACATGAACACGACGATGGACTAACAATTGTCCCGGGAAAGCTACAAGCATGTGAGTTGCAAACCTATCGCGACCACCGAATGGCTATGAGTTTCGCCCTGGTTGCAATGAAAGTTCCCGGTTGTGTCGTTTTGGATCCTCGTTGTACCGAAAAAACTTATCCCAGTTTTTTTGAAGATCTAGGCGAAATGACGGGACTCGCGCCAGAGTATATTCCCCAAGGATAAAGCCACGTTTCCCCACAGTCCAAGCAAGCGTTTCGGAATGGTATCATGAGTGTTAGCACGAGTATTCAGAATGGGACTTCTACCGCCGCTTTTCAACGCTGTCTCAATATCGACTGTGGCGCAACGTACGATGTGGGTGAAGTCCTTACACGTTGCCCAAAGTGCAGCGATCTCCTCGACGTCGCGTATGACTGGAACAAAATTCCGATCCCTAAGAAACTTGTCGACCTCGAAGCCTTATGGAGTCGGCGCCATGAACCTTTGAGATTCAGCGGTGTGTGGCGATTCCACGAATTGCTTCCTTACGCGCCTCCCCAACGGGTCATTACCGTCGGAGAAGGACAAACGCTTCTGCAACAAGCAGACTTTGTTGCAAAGTATGTGGGACTGCGTCCAGGACAATTGTATCTTCAATACGAAGGTATGAATCCATCTGGTTCCTTCAAAGATAACGGAATGTGCGCGGCATTTACCCATGCCCATATGGTTGGTGCAAAACGTGCCGCTTGCGCTTCCACTGGGAACACGAGCGCATCGCTTGCAATGTACTGTGCCGTAACGCAATTAATGAAGGCGATTATCTTCATCGGCTCCGGCAAGATTTCTTACGGGAAACTCTCCCAAGCACTTGAGTACGGTGCGCTGACCGTACAAATCGCAGGAGACTTTGATGATGCTATGGCACGAGTACAAGAAATCTCCAAGGAACTAGGAATCTATCTCGTTAACAGCGTCAATCCATTTCGCTTGGAAGGACAGAAAACGGTCATGTTTCGAGTACTCGAAGCACTCCGTTGGGAAGTCCCTGACTGGATCGTCGTTCCTGGTGGGAATCTAGGCAATAGCAGCGCCTTCGGAAAAGCATTCATGGAACTGAAAGAACTTGGTCTGATCGATAGGATCCCAAGACTTGCTGTCATCAATGCCGCTGGAGCCGATACTTTAGATGTCTTGTACAACCAACGGAATCTTCGATGGAGCCGCGGTAGACCAAGGATGGAAATCGCGTGCTGGTATTACGATGAACTAGACCGCGATCGGATCAAAGCAGATACAATTGCTAGTGCTATCGAAATCAATCGTCCTGTGAACCTCAAAAAGTGCTTGAGAGCACTCGATGTTTGTGATGGCGTGGTTAGAAAAGTCAGCGACCAAGAAATCTTAGACGCGAAAGCACAGGTAGGTGCAGGTGGGATCGGTTGCGAACCCGCAAGTGCTGCAAGCGTCGCCGGAGCAAAGATGCTTCGTCAACAAGGTGTCATCGGTAGTGAAGATCGCGTGGTCTGCATCCTGACCGGCCACCAATTAAAAGACCCCACAGCAACCGTCGCCTACCACACGACAGACCAAGACCAATTCGAGGAGGTTTTAGGAAGTCGCGGTGTTACCCGAGCTTCGTACGCGAATCGAGCAATCGCAGTACCAAATCAAATCGATGCGATCATCAAGGCAATCCAACTTTACTCCTAGTGAGCAACTCGGTTGCAATTGAGCCGAAGTGGACACAGATCGTTTCCCTTACAGTTTTTTGGAGTGCTCAGTGCCGCGCCGTCCAAGCAAATGGCCTAACATCCGCTCTGGAGCCTCGAGAAAACTGCGTGTAACGCGATAGTGCTCCGTCTCCTCATAGACAATCGGCTTGACCCCCGCCTCACTAAACTGAAAGATCTTTGCCTCAGGATAACTCATGATGATCGGCGAGTGAGTCGCAATAACGACCTGAGACCCTTTAAGGATCAACTGATCCAATAATACTAAAAACTCCAATTGACGCTGTGGGGACAATGCCGCCTCTGGCTCGTCCAAGAAGTATAGCCCTTGGGAGAATCGATTCTCCACCAACGTCATGAACGCTTCTCCATGAGATTGTTCATGAAGGGATTTATTGCCGTAACTCCTACCAACTCCTAGATTGTCAATCTCGGTAGCAACATTAAAAAGACTCTCCGCACGCATGAACCAAGCATCTGGAATCAGTGCATGGTATCGACGCAATCGCACAATTTTGTGCAACTCGGAATGACTGGCTCTGGTCTCAAAAACCATGTTGCGACTTCCGCCCTCCGGGTTCAATCCGTTAGCGATGGCAATGGCTTCGAGCAGAGTCGATTTACCTGATCCGTTCTCTCCGACAAAAAAGGTGACCTTGGGGTGTAAATCCAACTTCACAAGCCCTCGCAGACTTGGCAAACAAAACGCATAGTGGTTGGGATCAGCGATAAAGGTGCGTTCAAATAACACCGACTCGATGAACGGCCCTGGTGTCGCTCCATACTTGAACTTTGCCATACCCCCTCTTTTCTGGCGAAAATAAAAACCAATCTCTTTCGGTATTATTGCAGGTAAACACCTCGAGTTCGAGGCGGAAGTTCTTTGAATATCCGCGACCTACATTCCTACCGCTTTCCCAGTCCAATCCGAAATGGGAATCAACCGGTAACGCTAGATTTAGATTCAAGGTGCGTTCAACGCATGTTCGTTTTGCCAAGCTATAATCGGGTGACACGGCGAACGTAGGTGCTCAGACCACTTTGGTTGAGGTGCCCCAGCGAATCTCTTTCAAAAATCTATGACCGCGATGAAAACTCCGACTTCTGGTACTGCACCACGCACGATCTCGCATTCCGTCTTGCGAAGAATTTTCT
>JBIJCS010000351.1:0-5434 GCA_044344575.1 Pirellula sp.
CGATTGCGGAACCTGTCTTGCTCTTATCCAAGCCGACAGCCGAACCGATTTGATCTGCTACACCACTGCTTATCGCAGTTTTGACCATGTCCATCAAATTAATTGCCATACTCAAAACTTTCTTTTAATGAGAGGTCTCGAAACATTCCCACGGACGCACATTTTTTCGCATCGCGGATTCATTGCATAATATCACCATTTTTCATGAAATATGCAGGGCTTTGTTTTGAGAAATTGGAGAAATCTTCTTGTATTTCCTCAAGTCCGCTCAGGATCCTGTATTTCTACCTAACTTGCAGTACCCCGATGGTTTAGCTTCCCGGCGTGCTGTTTTATCTATTCAGCAAAGTTCGCTTAAACCAAACCTGGGTCGCTTCCCATTGCGGTTGCTGATAAACATGCCCCTGGCCATGATTCCAAAATGCTAGGTGTCCAAGCTTTGGTGCGTGCTCAGGGATGTCTTTTGTTCCGCTGGAGAACAGCGGATCGTATAGTTTCCAAGCTTTTTCGGCGGCGGCCAGAGTTGCGAGACTCGAACTGCCGTCGGCGGCTCCGGCCCCTCGTTCGCCCCCTAAAATCAGCAGGCTGCGCGGTGCGATCAAGCTGATCAGTTCGTGATGATCCCAGTCTTCCCCCTCCAATCGAGGGGGCTTGCCAAGGTACCACGGGGCGTCCCAATTAGTCGATGGGATCGAGACTCCTCCTTCACTCGCCACTCCGCATAAAACACGTGGGTCGGCTGCCATGAGGTAAAGGACTTCTTTGGCACCCAAAGAATGGCCAAATGCCCCAATCCGTGTGCCGTCGACGACTTCCAAGTCCAGTAAGACATCGAGCGCTCTGCGAGCATCAAAGACCATTTTCGCGATACCTCTGGCTTGCGGATGACGTGCCTGTTGCCGCTCAGTGGCTTCCTGAAATTGCATTGCGTCTTGCCATAAATAGCATCTAGGACAAATGACGACATAGCCGCATTTCGCAAGTTCCCATCCTGTAGCACGCGGGCCATCGGTTCCAACTCCTGCAATTTCCTCGATGTTGCTATTCGTTGTTGGATGCAACGCGACCATCCCAGGGCGTTTGCCTCCGCGAAGGACTTCATTCGCAATATCAGATTGTGGAATCAGTAGGTACGCATTCATGAATACCCCAGGCTCAACTTCGATGCGGATTTCCCGTCGTTCCACTCCATCGATGATCTCACTGGAGAGGACTTGCACGGGCGGAACCGTTCCCACCTGTGGCATCGGTCCTAACAATGTCTGGAATCGTTTGCGTCGAACGGTGCTCTCGGCTTTCCATTCTTCAAGGCGATTACTGGCAATCTTGCTTGGAGTGGAGCTATGGTTCCAACGCAAAACCTTCCTCATGAAATCGTCTTCTCTGCGGTTTGCTGTGAACGTAGCTTGTCGACCACTGGTCTCTGAACGAAAGCGTACGAGTCGCCCATGTTCCACTTCTGTAACAACAACCGTTTTTCCATCTTCGCCCCCAAAACATAGATTGCTGGGTTTTGCTCCTAACACATCGATCTCCCGCAGTTCGTTTCCTTGGGGATCGAGTACGACTACCGTTCCCTTTCCATACCGAGTCACAAAGAGATTGCCGTCGGCATCGCAACGCATCCCATCAAACCCATGATCTGGGAACTCTTTGAATAGACGCTTGTTCGCAAGCCTTCCGTCTTCTTGGATTTCGAATCGCCATATTTTGCGCTGCACGGATTCATTGACGTAGAGCCATCGCGATCCCGGTGCAACTTCGATCCCATTGGTTGTCCCCATGGCATCGGCAACGATTTCTGCTCGCCCATCCTTATCGATTCGCCATATTCTGCCGGTGGAAGCACCCCAGTTCGGATCGCTCGCAAAAAGCGTCCCGTCGTCAGCAATCGCCAAATCGTTCGGTTGATTCATAGTGGGTTCATGGCAAACCACTTCTGCGTTGCGCGTGATAGGATCGATGCGCCAAATCTTATGCTCCACATAGTCTGCCACTAGCAAATCACCTTGGGAATCAAAAACGATTCCATTGCCAGTGCTCGTTTTGGGTAGTTTGTAGAACACCTCGCTAGCTCCCCACCGGTCGGTTTTTCCGATGGTTTGCTGCTCTTGAAAATTCACCGCATAGACGTTGCCCATGTGGTCGCTTACGGGGCCTTCGATCCCTGGGGTAAATGCATGATCGTCAGTCAACGGTCTTGCAACATAGACCTCTCCCGCATTGTCCGCTTGGTTAATGTACCAATATCGCTTGCGACTCGACGACCGCTGCATGGCTTCCGTCGCAACCCGTTGTTCTTCGATCGAACCGGGACCTTCAGAAGATGGTTCTTGCGCGAACAAGAAACAAGTAGATATGTTGAGTTCAAGTTGCACTGCGAACACGAGGAATACAAACAGCGTAACCGTGTAGTGCTTTTTCGAAGAGCGTCTACCTAGGAATTGCTTACCTATTGCCGTTCGCATCGAACGGGCAAGTTGGATTGTGAGCATCGCTGTGCACCTCAAGCATCAAGCGGTTTAACGTGGGAATCAAGACGGCCCAGTATAACCTCTAGAGTCCAAGCAGGCGCAGGATAGCGATTCGCAATGGTGACGAAGCGAGACGAACCCTACGGATTCGTCGTTGCAGCAGCGGGTGCGGTATCTACTGTCGGTGCCTCCGCTGCCGGTGTTGTATCAGCAGGTGCCGCATCGGGTGTCGAGGAAGCATTGGGTGTCGGTGCCGCATTGGGTGTCGGTGCAGACCATGGTGCAATTGGACTGCCATCAGGCCCCTTGGGATTCGCGGGGTTCGTTCCGCGCAAGCTTGCTACGTAGGCCGATACCATCACAATGTCGTTTTTGTTCGGGATACGAGTAGCCCAAGCGGGCATCGCACCGCCAGCGACTCCTTCGTTGATGACTTTGACGATGTCTTCGACCTTCTTGATGTGTTTGTAGTTTTCATCACATAAGTTCGGTCCGATCACCCCACCACCTTCTGGACCGTGGCACGAGACGCAGTTGATCTTGTAGATGGATTTGCCGACTTCATTCCATTCGGGATCTGCCATGTATTTGACCAGCGTGGCGGCATCGGGAGTCAGCTCTCCGATGTCTGCGTATTTTTTCTTTTGGTTTGCATCTAAAGCGGAAGCAAATTGCTCGTGGACCGAACGATTGGGACCACCGACATGGAAGTACAAGAGGTAAAATGGTGAAACGACCACTGTCAGTACAAAAAGCCATTTCCACCAACCTGGCAATGGGTTGTCATACTCCCGGATTCCATCGTAGGCATGGCCGATAGGGACGTTTTCTGTCGAAGGATTTTTGGATGAACTCATGATGGTGATTTGGTGGTTTTGTGGCTGGGTTTCGGATCGACGACTTCGTCAGACAATGGTATGGATCCAAACCGATCGACGGACTCTTTGCGCAACATCATCGCACCGATGACAATCGCGATGAAGCTGCATGCGAAGATCACTAAAGCGACTTCGTCGAACCAAGAATAATCTAACCAAGAAACAACGTCTTTGAGCATGAACTATTGAGCTCCGTCGCCGACTTGTTGTGAACCAGATGTTACGTTCGTGCTTGCGGTCACCTCCGATGCTGCGGCTTCCGGCGCTGTGGCTTCCGGTGCTGGCGTCGCAGGTTTGGCTGGTTCCTCGGTCTTGAACAAGTCCGTTCCGACACGTTGCAAGTAAGCGATCAATGCAATTGCGGTGGTGTCTTGAATCAATCGGCCGTTGTATTCGACCGGTCCTCCCTGAGTAACGATTTGCGCTGCGATCTGCTCTGCCTGTCGCCGTGCGAGCTCCGCAGATTTCGATACGTCGTAGGGGTATTCGGGATGCAAGAACTTAGCGGCTTGGACCCGAGGTTCGATTTCTTTGTAATTCAAACCTTCCTCAAGCAAATGTCGGTAGCTAGGCATGACCGAACCGGGGGAGATCACCATAGGGTTCTCGAAGTGCCGCCAATGCCAAAAGCCACTTTGTTGAGTAATACCGATACGTGCCAAGTCTGGGCCAATCCGGCGTGAGCCCCACTGGAATGGGTGATCGTATACCGACTCCCCTGGTTTGCTGTACTCGCCATAAAGCAGGCGTTCGGCGACCATCGGGCGAATCATTTGTGAGTGGCAGTTGTAACATCCTTCGGCTACGTAAATATCTCGACCGGCGATCTCCAACGGCGTATAGGGCTTGACCGTGTTGATCGTCGGAATGTTGCTTCGAATCAAGAACATGGGGATGATCTCGAAGAGACTTGCAACGATCACCGCTAGCGTAGTCATGATGGTGAACTTCACTGGCATGTGTTCCCAAGCACGGTGCCAGTTCATTTGAGCCACACGATCGACTTTGGTTGCCAGCTCCAACACCGGGGTCCCATCCAGCGAACTGGTGGATACCACTGGTTCGACATAACCCTTCGACAACCGTGGCGCGGAGTATACCGGGACGTCATATTTCGCTGGACGGTTCATCCATGTCATGATGGCATTGAAAGCGAGCATCAGGACTCCAAAGACATACAAAGTACCAGCACCGACCCGAGCCCACCAAAAAGGAACGATCTCTTGGACTGTTTCTAAGAATGCGTAGACCAAGTCACCGTTCGGCTTTTGCGCCCGCCACATCAAGCCTTGGGTGATCCCAGCGGCGTAAATGGGAATGATGTACAGCAAGATCGCTATCGTACCGATCCAGAAATGCCATTCAGCAAGTTTCGTACTCCAAAGCTTGGTCTGATACAATCGAGGCAAAAGCCAGTAGATCATGCCGAAAGTCATGAATCCGTTCCAACCTAACGCTCCCGAATGGACGTGGGCAATTGTCCAGTCGGTGTAGTGCGACAGTGCATTGACGCTCTTGATCGACAACATGGGGCCTTCGAATGTCGACATTCCATAGAAGGTGATACCCACGACAAAAAACTTCAATACCGGGTCCGTTGTGACTTTGTGCCAAGCCCCCCTAAGGGTCAACAGTCCGTTGATCATTCCCCCCCATGAAGGCATCCAGAGCATGACGCTAAAGAGCATTCCGAAGGTACTGGCCCATTCCGGCAACGCGGTATAGTGCAAGTGGTGTGGGCCGGCCCAAATGTAAATGAACACCAAAGACCAGAAGTGAATGATACTGAGCTTGTAGCTGAAGACCGGTCGCTCCGCGGCTTTCGGCATAAAGTAGTACATTAGTCCGAGGAATGGTGTCGTCAGAAAAAATGCAACTGCATTGTGTCCATACCACCACTGCATCAGTGCGTCTTGTACCCCTGCATAAATCGAATAACTCTTGCCCCAACCAATAGGGACTACCAAGTTATTGAACACGTGCAGAACGGTGACTGTCACAATCGTCGCGATATAGAACCATAACGCAACGTACATGTGTCTCTCACGACGGTTAATCAACGTCATCAGAAAATTCACACCG
>JBIJCS010000352.1:0-5420 GCA_044344575.1 Pirellula sp.
TGTATACCGCTTACGTTTCTTGATCGACGACAAGTCCACACCCGTGAGGATCCACTGCAATTCTGCTGCGGTGATCAATACATGTTTGCCATCAGCGCATCGCAACGGTCGCTGGAAACAACCTCGCTCTAGACGTTTCATCCAGATCGCGATTCCATCGGTATCCCAGTACATCAGCTTGATGCGATTGCATCGGCTGTTGAGGAACATGAACAAGCCACCGTCGCGAACGTCGCGTTGGAGATCTGCTTTGACGATCCCAAAGAGCCCATCGAAACTCTTGCGCATATCGATGGGTTCAGCATGAAGATAGATTGGGACGGCAGGGTTGATTGCGAGCATCGCTTAAGATACTTATTCGAGTATTTCAGCGAGCGAGTTGGCAGCCGTTAGCGGAATGCAGATCGTGATCCCCGACGGGAGTTTGATCTCGATACCTGTTGGAGCGGGTAGCGAGGTTTGTACACGAAGGAAAGCGGAGGGAGCTGGAGTCGGTTTCGCAAGTTTGCGTTTCCAGAGGTAGAACGATCCGACCGAGCAATCGATCGATTGACAGAACTGAGCAACGGACAAGTTAGAGTTTTCGAATTGAGCGAGGCGACTCGCCCAGCGTTGGGCAGTCTCTTCACGACGTTGTCTTGGCATGATGAACTCTCAGCAAAGGAATTGGAGGTAGGACGTGATTTGCCAAGTCTACCTCTCAAATCAATGCCAAAAAGTTTCGAGTTGCTACCTGATTGTACGCTCACGCTCGTGGCGGTACTAGCGGGCAAGGGCGGCAGACGCCGACGGGGAGAGATAAGGTTGGAAGCGATAAGAATGTGAGACGTTCGGTTCACGGTCCGTCATCCCGCCGAGCAGGGGCTGACTTCGGTTTCGTCTCAAATCGTAATTCGATGATGCCGCGAATTTTTTCCTAGACTTCGTAGATCAGCCCGGCGATCACCCCTTGGCGTCCATAAAACCTCTTATCAAGAGTCGCTCGAATCTTGACTTGAGTGCATCGCCCTATTTGCTAATAGGATTTCAAGGCTTCTCTGGAACTCATCGACTTCGATTTCGATTTTATCATATTCATCAGTAAGTTGCTCTTGACTCTTTGTCGCGAGGCACTGTAGTGCCTTTGCCGCTAACCTAAGAGTCCGTACAAGATCATCAGACGCAGGTAATGAATTTACGCATGCGAAACGCTCTATGGCATCGACGCTGATACCCGCAAGTTGTTCAGACCAGCAATCTGACTTATTCACCGTACGAAGTAATCGCCTCTGCGCTGCGATGCGGTTGTTGAACTCGAATTCGCGTGAAACCTTCATTTCTTAACCTCGTCATCCAATCATCAACAAGTCCGAATGCCATATGTCGATTATGGCATTCCTCTTCAGTAATTTGCGATCCAATCGCCCGAATCGACAGTAGCCTTGCACGAAGCAAAAGATCAAACGCATCCGGTGTCAACGGTACGCTGTCGGCACCCATTTTAAGGGCCGAGTATCTGGAGAAACAAGCCAGACCATGAACACCAAGCAAATAGCATGTCGCAAAATTCCGGATTGCCAGAAACATTGCAGACAAATCAAACACCCTTGTATCTCCCGAAGTAGCAAATGAGTCGTAGGCGTCCCTGAATAATCGGTGGAATTTTTCACAATCTGCCGCAGCATTTTGGTATGCCGCCGGTTTACCAAGCTCTCCAAGGAAGTCAGTATCGTCACTTGAAAAAACGAGTCGAGATTCCTTCCAGAGATGCCACGCAAATGGGTTACCATCATACCACATCTGAGCCAGTCTCCGTCGCGAGTAAACCGAATAAACGCAGGGGTCAAATCGAGATTCGAACCCATCGACAATTGCCAAAAGATCAATGTCCGAACCGGTGGACATTTCGCCCCTGCAAATCGATCCAAAAATATAGATATGGAAGCTCATCTTCGATTGAAACGCTTTATTATCACGGATAGGAACAATGCAATTGCGATTAACCGAAGAAAAACCAGAAATGCAAGATATCCCTTCCAGTAGCAATCTGGTGATAGTGTCCCTAATAACAATTGAGGTGATCTCTGAAGTGCTTCTACGATGGCTCTACCACTCAAATCCTGATGAGTGACTTTCATATCGACAATCGCAACGAAAACGATCAGTAATCCGACGCTACGACAAAGTTTGAGAGCGCTCTCTCCATTTCCCCAGAGACTGTCAAGCAATTTGAATTCACTCCAACGAGCAAATGCTATTAATCGATTAAATCCCTTATACTTATGGCGATAGTAAGCTTCATTTGAGAACCATGATTTTTTCAGGTGGATCTCGGTTGCCTTCAATTCAAGTGCGATCGCTTTATTGACGGCGACAGCGTCACCAAGAGATTGAAAGTTTGTTCGAAGGGTTCTAGCGAACCGTAGTTGCAGGTTTTCAACGCTGGGTGCGTTATTCACAATTTCGTCGAAATCGACGAGCGTACGTTCGAACGTAGCGTAGTCGAATTTGCAACCCGTGAACGTTGAACTGTGCAAATTGGAACCGACAAATCGACAGCCTACAAAAGTGCATGAGTCAAAGACACATTTGCGAAGGTAAGCCGCATCAAAAGTTGAGTAGTTGAAGTTAACACGCTCGAAACGACGAGACTTGGCAACAAGGCGAGTAAAGAGCCGGTTCTGAAGGTCTTCGTCGGCAATGTGTGCGGCGACCTTTTTGTCCTTTAGTTCGACTTTGCCACTATCTTCAAGCATTATTTCCTCGTGGAGAATAATATGTTTATACGTCTTTTCCTCAATGGATCGGGAAACAAACATACTATTTGGCTCGCACCTAGTCAATCGTTTTTAAATCCTAAATTGCTTCAACGCAGCAGGTTATGCCTGTCCTTTCCGCTCTCCAGAGCATGCTGTCTATTTAGATCAAAGAAGTCTTTCAGCATCTAACAGAACGGATCCGTTGTAGATCGTCTGATACCACATATCAGGCCAAACAGATAAATTGCCAAATTTGGCCTGCTCGGAACCACGCAGATTTCGTAAGAGATGGAGTGCTGACCCTTCTTTGGGCAGCATCGCGGTTTCCAGTTTTCGGTTGCCCAAGTGATTCTGGCTTGATTTGAAGAACGCCAGCGATGCCGCATTTTACCCGCCGCTTGTCATTTCGTGAACAATCGCGTCGAGCAAATTTGATGCTTTCTCGCGCGAGGCTGCTTGCTGACGCTCCAATTCGTCTACCAGCGCCATGAGCTGATCCACCTTGGCCACGATCCGGCGTTGTTCGGCAAGAGGAGGAAGGGCGATTGGAATACTGTTCATCTTCGCCTGATTCATCTTTGGCTGCGCAGAACCCGTTATGTATCTTTCAAGATTGATCGCATTTATGTGAAGTTCAATGTACCTTAAGAAGTCCTCGGAAATTCCATCGAGAACATGTGCATGATTGTTCACCCAGTATTTACCGCGAGCAATGAAGGCAATGGGCGTCGAACGGTTGATGAGATTCGCTCCGTCCTCCCCAATAAGAAGTAGCGGTTTATCGAAAAGGTAATTGTCAATCTTGTCGATAACGCCAGAAGCGCCGTAGTAGTCATAAGTCTTGGCCTTAGTTTCCCGCTCTTCCTTGCTTACCGGAATCCGCTCACCGTCCCGATTAACCATGATTTGACCAAATTGGACCCAGGTCCAGGAAGACGGGAGTTCGAATGCGCCGTCTTCTGCTTCCATTGGTGTAATGGTTGTCGAGCCACGGAGTTTTCCTTCCTTCGCCAGTAATAATTTGTGCGATGCAATCTGTTGGAGCAACTCCGCTGCTGGCTCGTCGTTAGGATCTTGTGGGACCAGCTTGCCTTGGACGGCCAGCGTTAGGATCGATTTGCGTAACTCCGAAGGTGGGATGTCGTAGGAGTTGTGAAACAGATAGCCGAGATTCTCCATCGTAGGGGACTCGGAAAATCGCGAAAGCGATGAGCGAACTAGTATCGACTTCCGCAACTCTCGCTCCTGCTGCTGCGCCTCTAACTCGTCTGCCAGTGCCATGAGCTGATCGACCTTGGCCACGATTTGGCGTTGTTCGAGGATTGGGGGAATCGCTATCGGGATAAACTTGCACTTCGTGACCGATATGTTGTCCTGTCCGGCAGTGCCGATTAATTGAATATTTCTGAGAAACGATCCTTCCTTCAAGAAGGTGTAAATCCAAGGAGCGAGGTCAGGAAATATGGGACGAAAAAAAGAAATTGCTTGATTGCAATTCCACTCAGGAAAACTACCCGGAATAATCGCAACTTTCCCGAGCGGTGGGCCTACGATGTTCATAACTACATCGCCCGGAAAAAGTGTTGATCTTTTCATCTTCTCTCTGTGATGGCTTATTGAGATGAATTGCGGCTTATATCGGAAATCCACATTCTGGTTTCGGATGTTGAAGACCTTTAGATACGGGATTCCTTCTGATGGATGGAAAACATGTTGTTCCGGTGTAGATCCTGATGTAATCGGCCTAGTAATAGCACCTGCGCGGCACCAAACCCAGTTTTTTGGGATGCTAAATACCTCACCCTCAGTAATCGGATCCAACGGCGGTTCGTTTTTTATTTCTTTCGACCGAACCAAGCGAGCTTTCTCCGATGTTATGCGAGAAATCAACTCCGCCGCTGGTTCATCCTCGGGATCCTGTGGGACTAGTTTGCCTTGGATCGCCAAAGTCAAAATCAATTGGCGCATCCTTGCCACCGCGCCGGGGGCATCGGCGATCAATGCAAACTTTTCGAAGAACCAATCGTTACTCATGAAGTCCCTCGCGAAGTCGCGGACAAGGCTTGGTGCAACTCCTCCCTCAATCTTGCTCGCGTCTGAGCAATCTGCTCAAGCAACTTCTCATACTCTGGCAACAAATGCTCCACATCCCCTGGGCCCTCGTCGGTGCGGTTGGGGTTCTTCAAATCCAAGTTGTAATTCCCGGACTTGATCGCATCGATCGACACCCGCCATGCGACCTCGCTCTCCTGCCGCTTGCTGTAATACCCTGCCTTGTCGGGCTTGCCCCACCACTTCTTCTCGGCCTCAAACTCCTCAATCCGGATCGGCTTGGTCTTGTTGTAACTCTTAGCACCCGCCGGATAAGGATGCTCGTAATACCATACCTCCTTGGTCGGGGTCCCCTTGCTAAAGAAAAGCAAATTCGTTCGGATCCCCGTATAAGGATTGAACACCCCATTGGGCAAACGAACAATGGTGTGCAAATTGCACTCGGTGAGCAACGCTTCCTTGATCCGCGTCTTAACTCCCTCCCCAAACAACGTCCCGTCCGGCAAAACCAATCCTGCCCGACCCCCAGGCTTAAGCACCTTCATGAGCAACACCAAAAACAAATCGGCGGTCTCCCGCGTGCGAAATTCGGCCGGATAGTTCGCCTCGATCCCGTCCTCTTCCATCCCT
>JBIJCS010000353.1:0-5415 GCA_044344575.1 Pirellula sp.
GATGCCGCATTGCCTGCGCATACGTTCCAGGCTTGCGCAAAGTGCTTCGTCGGATGGAGTATCGATTGCCAAACGGGTGAAGACGGGCGAAGGCCAGTAAAGCTTTGTTCCTTTAGTGACACTTCGCAGTCTACAGCCTGATTCGCCTTCGTTGTTGTGATCTGGGGGGCTATCAAGTCTTTCAGCCAATGCTTTGGGAACGAGTCGCTCATCGAGGACGCGGTGTGATGGTTCAGTGAGATCACTTTGTTTTGTCGTATTCATGGGCTTTTTCGAGCTCATGGGCTTTTTGTTACTCATGAATCAACCCGGTGTTCGATAAACGCGAAACTCTTTCAAGGCTGACGCCTTGATACCTGCCTTCATCAATAACAAACTAAGCTTGAGGCGATCGGGCTCTCGGAGTCGAGCTTCTTCAATGTCGGGACTGATGCTTTTGGCTTCGCCGCGAATGTAGATGCTACCTCCACGCAGTTGGTGGCCAAGATTCTCACCTGCGTTCCCACCGATGACCAAGGTACCTGATTGCATTCGATATCCGGCTTGTGCTCCTGCATCACCGCGAACGAGCACGTCTGCTCCTCGGAGTGATACGCCAGCTCGATCTGCGCAATCACCGAGGACAACGTTCAAGCCGCCTCGGGCCATTGCTGCCAAGCAATGGGCAGCTGAGCCCATGACGGTCAGTGTTCCGGAAACTTGGGAATGTCCGAAGTAATCGCCTGCGTTTCCTTGGACAACACATTCGCAGTTGTCGGTATTCGCAAAACCGTAGGAGCCTACGCTACCTTGCGTTTCGACTTTGTGGAGATCTTTCAAGCCAACGCCAACGAAATCTGCACTTTGAGCTCCCATCAAGATAACGTAAATACCGCCATCGTCCCCTTCTCCTGCGGCGTCGGGTGTGTTCTCTAGGGCTTGGGCAACTTGGTGCGCAAGGTATCCCGAACACGTTGGATCTACGTTCAGTTCGACGATTCGAGACATGCTACCCCCTTTGCCTACCCAAGTTTGCCGCAAGCCGTCATTGTGCTCAGGCAACTTACTCCGGATGCAATAATAGCTTGGGAGACGCGGATTTCCTACACCCCGCGAGACTTAGTGCGACTCATCGGTGCAATCGTCGAGCAGATGGAAGAGGCTTTTCCAGGTTTCGTCGCTACCGGTGCTCAGGGAGATTGCGCAAGAGCGGGCGTTGGTATACCCTTCGTGGCATTCAGCGGCCCGCATCGCCGGACCGACTTCTTTTGTTGCGCTTTGTACGAGGCCAGGAAGTTCAAAGCCTCGATCCCCACCCATTCCGCAGCACTTTCCTTCATGTGGCTGGATGACTTGTTGAGCACAGGCATCAGCGACTTTGCTCATCGAGTCCCCCCAACCGAACTTTTGGTTTGAGCACACGCTGTGGATAGCGATGGTGCCCTTCTTTTTGTGGAGCTTGAGTTTGGGAAGTAGGATTTCTGCGAACACGGACGAATCGAGAATTTGGATTCGTTGCAATTGTTCTAACCGAACGGAATCGAGATCTTGAAGTCCTTGTTTCAGAAAAGCAGTACAAGACCCGAGATCCATGATGATCGGTCTGCGACCGCGATCGCTCCAGATCCACATCGCATCAATCAATTCAGCTTGTTTCGTAATAGCTGTATCGAGGAATCCCTTGGATGAAAAGGCTTGGCCACAGCACAAGCCGATTGCGTTTCGAGGAATATGCAATCGAACGTTAGCACGATCCGCGACGCGCACCAAAGCTGCGGCGGTTCCGTGCATCATTCTGGACATGCAGGTTGGCCAATAGACATAGTCACAATCATCGATGGGTACGAGCAACGATTTATCGACGCGTTCATTTTGCTCGGACAGTCCACGATGCCATTGAGGGAACCCGGAGAATAGGCTTCCCATGGTGCGCGTGATTCCTTTAAGCGCATCCGCGCCCAAGAAACCTGCGGCAGTTCTTCCAAGGGAGAGGCTTGCAGAAACGGCACGTTCAGCGATGCCGAATTGGGAGCCGAGTTGCGCGGCGAGTTTTTTCGCCATCGGTGTGGTACTTTCACGCCGCAATTGTTTGATAAGGTCTCCGGTGTTGATCGCCACTGGGCAATCCATCGCGCAGAGTCCATCGGTCGCGCAAGACTGTTTTCCTGCGAACTCGTATTCGATATCTAGTTGCTTGGCCAACTCGGTCCGGCCTTGGGCCAAGAGTCGTTGGCGAGCACGGCGCAGAACGATACGTTGTCTTGGTGAGAGGGTAAAATCTCGGCTGGGGCAACGAGGTTCGCAAGCACCACACTCAACGCACTTGTCGACAATGTCTTCGACGACCGGAAGATCTTTGATGTTTTCCAGATGCAACTTTGGTTTGCTCGTAAGTATCACATCGGGGTTGAGGAGCGCATCTGGGTCAACGGCTCGTTTGAGTCGCCGCATCAATTCGACGGCTTCGGTACCCCATTCCGTCTCAACAAACGGCGCCATATTTCGACCGGTTCCATGTTCGGATTTCAGTGCACCGTCAAAGCGATGGACCACCAAATCGACCATGTCGTCGATAAGCCGCGCGTATTTGTCGTTGTCTTTCTGGCTTGCCATCGGTTGTGAGATGACGAAGTGGAGGTTGCCATCTTTTGCGTGTCCGAAGATGATTCCGTTCGCATAAGAATGTTTTCGGAACATCTCTTGGAGTTCTAGGATAGCGTCTGCCAAACGGGGCAATGGGAAGTTGATATCTTCCAAGATTGCCGCTTCCCCGCGACCTCGCATCGCTGCGACGGCGGGGTACATCCCTTTGCGTAGTTTCCAGAGGTTCGCTTGTTGTTTTTTATCGTGAGTGAATCCGATCGGGCTCAAGGGTCGCATGTTCGGAGCGCACTTTGATCGGAATGCTTCAAGCTTGGATTCCAGCGCATCTTTGTCGGCTGCTTGGAACTCGAACAGGAGTCCCATGAGTTTTTGATGTTCGGTAAGACGTTGGGGGAGTTCTGCGGGAGCCCCATCGAGGTTTCGGATCGATTCTAAGCTTGCGCGATCCATGAACTCGACCGCATCGGCTTCGATAGCGATCAATTCGGGGATGATATCGCACGCGGCATGAGCATCGGCGAAGAATCCCAGAGCGGTTGCTTTTTGTGGCAAGTCAGGCAGTGTTTTCAAGACAGCTTGGCTGATGAATGCAAGCGTCCCTTCGGCCCCGATGAGTACATGGCTGAAGATAGCCAGCGGATCGCTGTAGTCGACGAAGGCGTTGAGCGAATATCCGACGGTGTTTTTTTGTTGGTACTTTCGACGTATCTTTTCCAGGAGCGTTGGGTTTTCGAGAATGCTTTTACGAATGCTGAGCAACTCGGCACAGAGTTGGGGTTTTTCAGACTGAAACCGTTGTGCTTCGTCGGACCGGGATGTATCCCACAGGGATCCATCGGGAAGGATGAATCGGATCGATTCGAGCGTATGGTAAGCGTTGTTGACGACTCCGCAGCACATACCGCTTGAGTTATTCGACAGCATGCCGCCGATCATTGCGGAATTGATGCTCGATGGATCCGGGCCAATTTTGCGGCCGAAGTTTCTCAGATTTGCGTTGACAAGCCCGCCGATTGCGCCGGGTTGAACTCGCACTTTTGCGCCGCCATCGAGAGGTTCGATACTGCGCCAATGTCGTCCGATATCCACGAGCCAACCGTCGGTAACTGATTGGCCTGATAAGCTTGTACCACCGGCTCGGAAGCAGATCGGGATCCGTTGAATTCGCGATGCTGCAAAAATGGCTTGGACCTCCTCCTCGCTTCGAGGCTGCATCACCGCTTGAGGGATCAGCAGATAAGGGCCAGCATCATTGGCAAACGCGTACCGTTGCCAAACTTCGGTGAGGATGTCCGCACACGGTCGCTCTACGTTCATGAAGGAATATTATTAGCGGTCGAAGATTTTCTTGAATGCATAAAACGTCGCTGCACGTCCGGCGCGAGCGATCGAGGTGGTCAGTGGAATTTCCTTGGGGCATACCGCGACGCAGTTTTGTGCATTGCCGCAAGCCTGCACGCCACCGGTTGAGGTCAGGACTTCCAGTCGTTCTTGCTCCAGGCTCTTTGCGACAGGGTGTGCGTTGAAGAGCATCGCTTGGGAGATGGCATGAGCACCGATAAACTCAGACTCGTAGGAAGCCTTTTTGCGAGCCTCAAAAGCTTCATCGCTCTCTCCGGCTTGGCGTTGGACTTCAACTTTGTTGAATTGAGGGCACGCTTCGAGGCAGCAACCGCAGCTCATGCATTGGCTAAGTGGGTAGTTTTGTTCTTGTTCGTCGCGAGAGATTCGCGGCCCGGCACCCATATCGAAATATCCGTCGACGGGAACCCAAGCTTGAACGCGTTTCAGGGAGTGGAACAAGCGGGATCGGTCGACCATCAGGTCCCTGACGACAGGGAACTTGGTCATGGGCTGAAGCTCGATTTCAGCGGAGTTGTCTTCGAGCAAGCGGTCGACCAGTGCGGAGCAGCTTTGGCGCACGCGTCCGTTGATCACCATCGTGCAGGAGCCGCAGACTTCCTCGAGACAGCCGCAGTCCCAAGCGACGGGGCTTACTTTTTTGCCGTCAGTGGTTGTGGCTTGAGCTGCAATTTTTTGCAGGACACTGATGACGTTCATGTCGGGTTCATAGTCGACTTGATGGCGTTCCCAGTACGGTGGAGTACCTGGGCCATCTTGGCGTAGAACACGAACGTTGATTTTGGAGGGACGGCGATCGCTGTTTGCAGCGGATGGATTAGCTTCAGGACCTGGGGCAATCATCGGAAAACCTTTCAGGGACTTCTATGGAATGATTCTTGGTCGGTTAGTGTCAGTTGTTGGATTGGGAGCGTTGAGGATACTTAGGAAGCCCCTACGAGCTTCTTGTTCCCTGCGTTTGTTTCGTTGGATTGATTTGTTTCTTTGTTGCGTTCTTTCCAAACTTCCTCGATGACTTCTGCGCCTACCAAACCGTATAGCCGTGGGCGTGGTTTGAGCAAGCGGGTATCGATGTCTTCGTAGGTCAGGTCAGGTTCGTTACCGTTCCAGGAACAGATGGAGGACTTAAGGAACTTGCGTGTGTTTTCATCGAAAGCATCGCACCACTTCTCAGCTTCGCGTCGGCGTTCGACGGGGTCGGTCGCACTGAGGCTTGGCATGCAGAAATCTGGTTTGTAGTGAGCACCACGGCTTTCATCTCGCATCAATGCCCCTTTGAGGATGCACTGAGCGACTGGGATCATGTCTTGGAGGGACTTGGTAAAGAGGACGTTTTGGTTGGTCCAATTCCCGGTATCTGCCAAGGAGCAACGTTGTGCACGTTCGAGCATTTGCGTAACGCGATCGTATGCATCGGTGAGTTGGTTGTTGTAACGCACGACGGTTGCGGCACGGGTCATGGTATCCCCG
>JBIJCS010000354.1:0-5401 GCA_044344575.1 Pirellula sp.
TCCTATACGTTGGGTCTTTTGTTTCTTGCGTTGACAAGTACGCTTTCGGCGATGTTGATAACTTTTTTGCCGCTTCGCAAGCCAGGTGATGAGATTCCGGAGGAGTAGCCTGTAGGTTCCGCGTTGTCTTGAGCTTCTGGAGGTTCTTGGTCATCTTGGTTGTGGTTGTTGATCAGCTCGTGTGGATGCAAGGGGAGTGAGACTTGGATTTCGGTTCCCTTGCCGAGTTGGCTTTTGATTTTAAAGGTTCCTTGCATGGACTCGATGATGTTCAGGACGATACTAAGTCCGAGTCCTGATCCTCGAGGAGTGTTGGTTGGATCGCGACCTGAGTTGCAACGAAAGAAACGTTGACCTAGTTTCTTTTGGTCTTCGTCTGAGATACCGATTCCGGTGTCTGCAACGCAAAGGATCGCTTGGTTCGAAGAGTGATCCTTGCGCAGAGAGACGCGGATGTGTCCATTTGGTTCGGTGTATTTAATTGCGTTGTCCAGCAGGTTTTGGATGATGTACCGAAGGTGATCAGGATTTCCTTCGACTCTCGCCGCTTCGACGTGTTCCAGGGTAAGAGAGACTTCCTTGTCGTCTGCGAGCGCTTCGAAGAAGCCGACGGTTTGTGTGACTTGTCTATCCCATTGCACGCTGATGCGTAGGGGTGATTTGCGGTTGGAGTTGGTTTCACCGAGGAGCAAGAGTTGATTAATGATTTTTTTTAGGTTCTGGCATTCCGAGGTGACTTTGTCGAGCATCTGTTGAGATTTGTTGTCGGTAGCTCGATCGGTGCAGACTTCGATGTTGCTCATGATTGCGGCGAGTGGACCGCGGAGTTGGTGTGCAGCGTTTGCGATCCAGTCTTCATTGTGTTGGATACTGTCGCGAGTGCGTTGAAGAAGTTGGTTAACGGTGATTGCGAGTCGATCGATTTCATCGTGGTTCCCGGATTGAGTGATCCAACGGTCTTGTTGGATTTTGATGGAGTCGGTTTCTTTGGTGAGTTCTCTCAGTGGCAGTAGTAGCCAGTCGGAGATGAACCATGCCAGAGGTGGGACACCGAGAAGTAGAAGGAGTGCGACGGGCAGGATCCAGCTGTCGAGTTCTTGAAGGGCAGAGCGAGCCAATTCCATGGCGCAGCCGACTTGGAGGACTGCATTTTGCATGGTTTTGGAGGAGCGGTCGGAGGGGTCTGCGATGCGCAGGGACAAGGGGCGATGGAGGACTCGGTAGATATCGATGGAGCGATGTTCGTTAACGTGCAAGTTCGCTTGTGGGGGTGGATTTGGCGCGGTGATCGAGCTCCACTTCAGGAGTCCTTGTTGGTCGAATACTTGGACGAACATCCGATGTCGAGGGTGGATTGCGAGTCGTCGGTTCCATCGTCCGGTTTGTGTGTCGGAGAATGGAAAGTTTTCGGTATGAAGAATTGCGTGGAAGTCGTTTGCTACGTCGTTGAGTTCTAGATCGATGTGGCGATGGACCATTAAATCCAGGGCGGAGCGGCTAGCGATTCCGATGAGAGCAGCAGAGATCCATGTGAAGAGCGTCAGGATCAGGGCTGTTTTCGTTTGAAGGGTTCGTTCACGCCATCGAATCATCGGCAGGTGCTTGGGGTGTCGCCTAGGAGTTGGATGTTGATTGTGAGGGTTCGGCTTCGGTCAGAAGCTGCCCTCCGGTTGGGTTTTCTGCGAGCATGTATCCACGTCCACGGATGGTGTGAATCAAGGGTTTCGCGAATCCTTTATCGACTTTGCTTCGCAATCGATTGATGTGAACTTCGATGACGTTTGTTTCGCTTTCCCAGTCGGATTCCCATAGTTGGTGGTAAAGCATTTTTCGCGAGAGGACTTGGTTTTCGTGTCGAATAAAAAGCTCGATCAGGGAGATTTCGGTGGGGGAGAGTTTGAGTTCTTTGCCGTCGCGGAATGCTCTTCGGGTGGTGAGTTCGAGTCGCAGTGGACCGTAGATGAGTGTTGGACCTTCTTGGCGTTGGCTGCGTCGTACCAGTGCGACGATTCTCGCGTGAAGTTCTTTGATCTCGAAGGGTTTAACGAGGTAGTCGTCTGCACCTGCGAGTAGACCTTTGACACGGTGTTCTGTGGTGCCCAGGGCGCTGACGATGATGATCGGGGTTTGGTCGCGTTGGGAGCGGAGGGTGCGTAGAACGTCTAGGCCAGATTCTCCGGCGAGCATCAGATCGAGGATTAGGGCATCCGGTCGTTGTGCCCTGACTGACTCGAGTGCTGCGTTCACGGTTGAGACGATGGTGGTGGAGATTCCTTCGTCGGAAAGCCCTTCTCGGACCGCATCGGCCAGGGCGGGATCATCTTCGACGAGCAGAATTTTATTCGGCATGCTTTTCTCAGCTAATCTACAAAGAGTCGATTCATGAAGTATTCGTTAGCTGGAAAAGGATCTTGTCAGTAAATTAAAAAACGAGTTGGTTCCTTAGGAACTTGATTTGCTTTGCAGCAGTGCAGCTGCATACCCGAGCAGATCGCCTCGTTCTTTTGCGTGGTCCATCATGGATTGGAAATCACCTGAAGTACTTGCCAATTCGATCAAGGAGGGAGCGATTCCGAAGGGTCGCATGCCGTTGGGCATGGTTCGCATAAGGAATTTCGCCGCCTCGGCGGGGCGTCCGACTCTGGCGAGCAAGTCCGCATAGGTTTCGATGCCTATGGTGCCATGCTCTTGCGTGTCGAGGGACTCGGCTTTTTGTCGAAACAGTCGAAGGGCTGTTTCGATACTTTCGCCTAGCAGTGCTCGGAACCAGGCGAGACTCATTGGATAGAGATCTGCGAATGGTTCTTCGCTGCTGTATTGGTATTGCGCGTGCAGTTGTCTGCCGTATTCGGCCAAGTCGGCTGCAAGCCGCAGGGTCTGTGGATCGTCCAAGACTCTGGCAAACCGTACAGTGGAGGCTAGGTGAGTCGTATCCAGGTGGTAGGTTCCGTCGCGAAGCAGGCCGGGGATCAATCCCAGCCAGTCGGCGATTCGACCCGATTCTGGTCCTTGGACTTCAGGTTTTCGTCGTTGGATATCTGCGACGAGGTTACCGAGAAGTTCATGATGGACATGTTTTACCAACGCCCCTACCGCCGCTTGCTGATCCGATCGGCCTCTCATGGAGACGACTGAATCGAGCATGGTGATGGTATTGCAAGTTCCTCGCATTTGGAGGGACAGCTCGGTACCGCGTCCGACATCGATTCCTTCATGCACATACAAGTTGAGCAACAGGTCTAGATTCTCTTGGTTCGCTTCGATGCCCGACATGGCTTGCGCTGCAAACGCGTCGTCACCAACAGCTCTCAGATACATCCAACCTTCTTGCAGTCGGCCTGAACGCATCAGTCCAGAACCGACTTCTCGGCAAGCATCTAGGAGGCGCTTGTCGAGTTCCTCTTGTAATTGCGGATCGAGTATTGCCGACTCGGAACGGTGAGTGCCACCACCTTGAAGTGCGGGGACATACACGGGGGGTAAACCCAATTCCACGCGATGCATCATTTTCCTAGCTTCGAAAAGTTCTGGATAGCGTTCTTCTTTGCGAAGTGTTTCGACGAGTGCTTGGGCGGCCGCGAGGGTGCCAAGTTCTTGCGAAGTCTCCTGCAACATGGTGAACGGATCGTTAGGTTTCGAATTAGTTAAGTTTTGCATTGCGTTTTTAGCCAACCTTTAAACTACAGAATTGCCAAAGGGTTTCGCGGATGTTCCAAAGTTCCTCGGGTTACTCCGACACGATTTTCGGCTCGGAGGCTTCTCCAGACGCTCGGGCCGTCTGTTTTTCCAGCGATTAGCTGGGAATACAGTTCCCAGAGTCTTCGAAGTTCGGCGTCGGGAGCATCCCTTAAAATTTCGATGCGGAAGCGTCGCACGCCATGTTCGAGCAGAGCAGGGACGACTTCGGCGCCACTTTGGGCGTTTCCGTTGTACAGGGTGTTTCGGCAGCCGACGTCTGCATGCAGGACGTGTTCGACCCCGATACGGTCGCGAAGTTTGACTTCGTGCACGTCGCATGGGCGTCCGCAGTTGGATTTGTTGGTGCCTGGGGAGAGGACGGTGCAGAAAACACAATGCTCCATATGAAACATGGGTATGTGCTGGTGGATTACAATTTCGAGAGTTTTTGGCTGGCTGGCTTGAACGAGTTCAAGGAGTTGATCGCGATTCAGGTCGTAGGAGGGGGTGACGAAACGTGCACCGTGGTTCAGCAGCCATTGTGCGGTTAGTGGATTGGTAACATTGAGAGAAAAATCTGCATCGGCGGGGATACCATGTTCTTTGGCAAATTTCAGTGCGGCGAGATTGCGAACGAGCCAGCCATCGCTGTGATGTTTTTCCAGAGCGCGAAAGAGGCCTAGTTCTCCGGCTTTGAGGATGCGCAGGGTGGCAAGGTTGATGACAGCGTTCTTGTGGTGAGCTCGCTCGACTGCTTGGCGGTACTCTCGGATGTCGTGAAATTCGACGATCAAATCACGTGCGCCGGCTTCAAGCATGCAATCGAGTTGTCGGAGTGTTCGGCACAGGACTCTCAACTGCGGTGTGGAGTCTTGTGGTTGGATGTGGTGTTTCTCGATACTGTTGAGCAATTGGTTTGCGACGCCCTCGGGGCGGACTTCGCGTTGCGGAATAGCTTGTCGAACGGCATCGACTTTCTCGATGATTGATTTACGCAATTCTCCGAGCACGCTCAGGGGTAGCATCGGTTCGTCGACGATATCGAGTTGCAAGGTACCGATTTCATAGGGAGTATTTCCCAGTCGTCCTAACTGCTGTTCGATCGCTTGCGCATTGACTGGATGTTTGCGAGCTTGTTGAGGAATATGGTTGCAATCGATTTGGACTTCGAAGTTCTGTGCGGAGAGTCCTTCTCTGTGTTCGGTCCAAGCGACTTGAAACTTTGGTATTTGTCCAACGGCGATTTGTCCGTGGATATGGAGTTGTAGTTTTCGTTGGAAGCGTTCGGTGTTGAAGGTTTGTCGCCAAGCTTTGGTTTGTTTTGGGGCATCGGTTTGCCAGAGGGCTTGGCCCGGTTGCAGTTCTGCTTGTCGTAGGATACCGCGTTGAAGTTCGAGTTCAGCGCGCCCTGCTTCAGCGGCATCTACTGGTCGATGATTGACATAGATTTCGAAGATGCGTCCTCCAGTTTCTTTTCCAGCGGAGCGATCCCCTTCGAAGACGATTCCGTCTCCTTTTCCGAGGGGTGCTATTAAGTCGACGACAACGCGATCCCCTTTTTTGCGGACGACATGTCCGGCGAGAACACCACGTTTCGCGCTGCTGCGGCCGGGGACAAGGCGTTTGTGATTGCAGCCTTCGAGCCATCCTGGGGAGAATCCGCGTGAGAAGCTCAGTTCCATTTCCCTTTGGGTTTGAGGTGTGAACCGAACGGACTGACCTT
>JBIJCS010000355.1:0-5399 GCA_044344575.1 Pirellula sp.
TATGCGATTTCACCTGACTCGCGGCTACAGTTTTCCAAGACAGGTCGAGAGTTATTGGTATGCAGTCCGGAGAGATTGGATTTGCTCAGGCTCGACAGTGAGTATCCGGAGGCTTCGTGGACGTCGTACTTCAGGCCTTTGTGGTATGAGGGGTATCGAGAGCCGCAGCACATCTGGCAGAGCAGTACCGGGAGTGTTGAGGGAGAGACGAAGTTCGGATTGATGCCATTGATTTTTGGGACATTGAAAGCGACTTTTTATTCGATGTTCATCGCTGCACCGATCGCGATCCTTGCAGCGATTTTCGGGAGTGAGTTTTTGACACCGGCGTGGCGTTCACGCTTTAAGCCTTTGATTGAGTTGATGGCGAGTGTACCGAGCGTGGTGCTTGGGTTTATTGGAGCGATCGTGTTGGCTCCTGTCATGCGAGATTCACTTTTTCAAGTGTTGCTGTCGGTGGCTTTGACATTGTTTTTGTTTGTGTTGTCGGCGCATTTTTGGATGTTGATACCCATTTCGAGGGCAATTCCTTTGCGGCGATATCGGTTGCCTTTGATGTTTCTCATTCCACCGCTTGCGATCATTCTGGCGTCAAAAATTTCTGGTGCATTGGAGAATTGGGTATTTGGAACAACGATTCAGCAATGGTTGGCATCGCCGGAGCAGTCGAGTTGGCCGGGTTGGTTTCTGTTGGGGTTGGTGCCTGCGATCTTGGTTGTATTGTGGCTGTTGTCTGGTCCGCTTGAGGGGACGCTTCAATGGTGTTCAAAGAAGCTTGGGTGTCACGGTCAGGCAGGCTGGCAAATGGTTCTGTTTCTTGGGGGGACATTCTTGGTGTTGGTAACAGCGATGTTATTTGCATCGGTGTTCCAAAGTTTGGGATGGGATGCTCGTGGAACGCTTGTTGGGCCTTATCAGGAACGCAATGCGCTGTTGGTGGGAGGGATTCTTGGATTTGCCATTATTCCGCTTGTTTATACGTTGGCGGATGATGCGTTGCAGTCGGTACCTCAGCATCTACGGAGTGCGTCGCTTGGATGTGGAGCAACGGTTTGGCAGACGACGACACGTGTGGTTGTACCGACGGCGATGAGTGGTTTGTTCAGTGCATTGATGATCGGATTTGGCCGAGCGATTGGTGAGACGATGGTCGTGTTGATGGCGGCTGGGAACACGCCACTTATGGATGTTAATCCGTTTAATGGATATCGAACGCTTTCGGCGACACTTGCGACGGAGTTACCTGAAGCGGCTCGTGGTTCGACGCACTATCACACATTGTTCTTGGCAGCACTTTTGCTTTTTGTTTTTACCTTGATCGCAAACTCTTGTGCGGAGTGGGTTCGCATGCGGTTTCGAAAGCGAGCGTTTCAATTATGAGCCGCCTTAAGGCAAAGCGTTCGATGCAGACGGGAGTGACAGCCCAAGGCGAACCGATGGTATGGCTTGCAGGTGGCATGTTCGCTGTCGCTTGTCTAATGATTCTTTCGTTGCTTACGCTCGTGCTTTGGCAAGGGCTTTCGACGCTATGGCCGAGGAGTTATTTGGTCTACTTGCGTCCTGACGGTGGGATGGTAACTGGGGAGCTTTATGGAGTAACGAAAGAGGGCGAATCGAAGAAAGTTTATTTGCGAACGGGGAACTATGATGTATCTAATCAGCATTTTCTGTATGCGGATGAAGCCGATTTCGTGTCTGCGGAGGCTTGGAAGCCAGTAGGTCTTTGGACCGTCGAGCGTAAGGAATGGGGGAATTTGTATGGTTTTCCGAAGAGTTTGTCATGGATGGAGTCAACGAGCGCACGTTTTGCGGAGGATGTGCGGGATGCATTGCGTGAGACGCAGAAGATCGATCGATCGTTAGCGCATGAGAAGGAGCGTCTCAAGCAGATCGATCAGCGGATTTCGAAGGCGAGGTTGGCTATACGTGCGGTCGAGCTATCGGAGAGGGTCGATTTGCAGAATGACATTGACGAAGCGGTAGCGGCGAAGTTCCAAGCGATGCAGGATCGCGCTCAGGGCGGCGGGGAGTCCGGGGAGAATCCGTCGCAATCAGCTGCTGCATCCGCAGGCTGGGTTCCATCCCGCGAAGTATCGAATGCAGCTAGGAAGTCGATTGAGCGGTATGCTGAACTCTCGTTGGAAGCTGACACGCAGATGGTTTCAATCAATGAGGAGATTGCCAAGCTTGAGGGGATGCGTTCCGAGCGGGTGGTAACTTTTGAGTTACCGATAACCGATTCTCTTGGGCTGGTAGACTTGGATTGGCAGCAGGTACTCCGTGGTCAGGTTGAGGATTGGTCAGCGTTGCAGGGTATCGTTCCACAGATAGTTGCAGATGAGGGGGGCGATGCGGGAACTGGTGGCCGGAAGGATACAGCCGAGAGGGATACCACGAAGAAGCCATCGCTTGAAGTAGAAGTGATTGGCGAGGGGCAAGTCATTTGGGAGTTGGATCGCGAAAGCAATCAGCCAACTCGGTTGGTGATACGGAAGTCTGAGGATGGCAAGGCGGAGGTATTTGCGTTACGAGAGCATGCGGTGGTGTTAGCTGACATTGTACGTTTTTTTGCACCGAACCAGATGAATTTGTTCCAGCGGTTTGGAGTGTATCTGAGTCGATGGTGGGAGTTTTTGTTAGGGGAGCCTCGCGAGGCGGGGATTGAAGGGGGGTTTTTCCCTGCAATATGGGGAACGGTGGTCATGACGTTGATCATGTCTCTTGCGGTGATGCCATTCGGAGTGCTTGCGGCGTTGTATATGCGGGAGTATGCCAAGCGTGGTTTGTTGCTCAGCATCATTCGAATCAGCATCAACAACTTGGCGGGCGTTCCGAGTATTGTGTATGGGGTTTTTGGTCTTTCGTTTTTTTGTTACATGGTTGGCGGGTACATCGATGGAGGGCCGGCGAAAGCCGGTTTTGATCCTTGGCCGAGTGCGACTTGGTTTTCGGCGTTAGCGATATTGGCTATTGTTGGGATTCTTGCGTTTAGCGTTGCGTTGCTTGCAGGTAGTCTTGGGACACGGGGAAGCAAACGGAAGCGATATTTACGGAATGCGAGTGCTGTTTTGTGGCTCGCTACATTTATTGGAATTGTGATTCTCTTGGTTCGTACTCCGCACTTTCATGGTTTTTACCAGGCGCAGTTGCCCAATCCTACCTTTGGCAAGGGATGTTTGCTTTGGGCTGCATGTACGCTTGCGTTGTTGACGTTGCCCGTAGTGATTGTGGCGACGGAGGAGGCGCTTGCTGCGGTTCCCAATTCACTGCGTGAGGGTAGTTACGCATGTGGTGCGGGAAAGTGGCAGACGATTCATCGGATTGTTTTGCCGTATGCAAGGCCTGGTATTATCACTGGATTTATTCTTGCGATGGCCCGCGGTGCTGGGGAAGTAGCCCCGATGATGCTTGTGGGGGCGATTCCTTTGGCGACGGAGCTACCGTTGGATTTAGAATTTCCGTTTTTGCATGGGTCTCGTTCGTTTATGCATTTGGGATTTCAGATTTACTCATTAGGCTTTCAAAGTCAGAATAGTGAGGCGGCGAAACCGATGGTTTTCACTGCGACGTTACTATTGCTTACCATTGTGACCCTGCTCAATCAAACGGCCATCTGGTTACGAGCTAGATTGCGCAAGCGATTCCAATCGAGCCAATTCTAGAAAGTTTTCCATGAATAGACTCAAAGCAATCGCCGACGGCAAGAACGTTGAATCGGTGATCCACGAAGAGGTGCTTGCTAAGGACTCTGTACTTTCGATAGAGAAGTTCAGTCTTTTTTATGGTCGCAAGCAGGCATTGCATAGTATTTCGATGCCGATAGCGAAGGGGATGGTGACTGCGTTAGTCGGTCCGAGCGGCTGTGGTAAATCCACGTTGCTTCGGAGTGTCAATCGAATGAATGATTTGATTGATTCGGTTCGCACCGAGGGGGATATGCTCTTGAATAAGGAGTCGATTTTTGCGCCTGGAGTGGATGTGATTCAGTTGCGCAAGCGGATGGGGATGGTTTTTCAGAAGCCCAATCCGTTTCCGATGAGTATTTTTGAGAATGTCGTTTATCCGTTGCGGATTGACGGAGAGCGGAACAAGTCTGTGTTGATGGAAGTCTGTGAGCATTCGTTGCGAGGAGCGGCGTTGTGGGACGAGGTGAAAGATCGCCTGAATGAATCTGGATTGGGACTTTCGGGAGGGCAGCAGCAACGATTGTGCATTGCTCGAGCGATTGCCAGCGATCCGGAGGTTCTCTTGCTTGATGAGCCTTGTTCTGCTTTGGATCCCATTGCTACGAGCAAAATCGAAGACTTGATCGACAAGCTACGGGGCGAGTATTCGATCTTAATAGTCACGCATAATATGCAGCAAGCATCGCGAATTAGTGATCACACCGCTTTTATGTATTTAGGAAGATTGGTAGAAATGGCGGAGACGTCGACCATTTTCACTCGTCCGAGGTTACGCGAGACGGAAGATTACATTACGGGTCGATTTGGTTGATCCAGTTTCCTTGCTAAACGGCGATTTCTTCTATGGCCAACGATTCCGGTTCTGGCAGCGGTTCAGTTACCCCCATTTTGAAAACGATCTGTGGGGTACAGACAAACGTTACTTTTGCAGACACGGCAGCCAACACGCAGCGCATGTTGCAATGGCTTGAGCACGAGCAGATTCAGGGGGCGGATCTTGTCGTATTCCCGGAGTGTATGCTCAGTGGTTACTGTTTTCAAAGTCTAGAGGAGGCGCGTCCTCATGCCCAGACGATTCCGGGGCCGGCCACAGAGGCGGTTGCCGAGGTTTGCCGAGCGAAGAATCTCCATGTGATCTTTGGCCTCTTGGAATTGACTTCGTTGGGGGAGATTCACAATGCTTGTGTATTGGTCGGACCACAAGGTGTGGCTGGCACGTACCGCAAGATCCATTTGCCCTATTTAGGGATCGACCGATTTGTCTCGCAGGGCAAGGAGCCCTACCGGGCGATGGATGCTGGGGGGATGAAGGTAGGGATGCATATTTGTTATGACGGTTCCTTTCCGGAGTCCTCCCGTTGTTTAGCACTCGACGGTGCTGACTTACTCGCGCTCCCTACAAACTGGCCACCAGGAGCAGATACGTTCGCGAAGTATCTTCCGAATGCGAGGGCTCTTGAGAACAACGTCTACTTTATGAGTGTCAATCGAGTAGGTACGGAACGGGGCTTTCGATTTATTGGGCAGAGTCGTTTATGTGATCCGAGTGGGCATCCGATAGCCGAGGCGTCTCATGAGAGCGAAGCGATTCTTCGAGGCACGATCGATTGTGCCAAGGCCCGCAACAAGCGGTTGGTGCGTGTTCCGAAGGAGCACGTGATTGACCGATGGGCAGATCGACGTCCTTCGTACTATTCAGCGATTGTGGAGGAC
>JBIJCS010000026.1:0-17757 GCA_044344575.1 Pirellula sp.
GGTGAAGCGGTCTCGCGTGCATCGTTGCGTAACTTCCAAATCACGTTACCACATCATCAAGTTCGCAAAGCCCAACCCGACGACCGCGAAACCCACCATGGTGTTTCCGTCACACTGGTATGTTCCGCGGTCCCATGGGTTGAACCTTACGCACTGAATGGATGTCGCTTGGTAGATCGTCTGTGGCGGATCTTTTGTTGTGTGGGGACCGCTGCACATACCCTACGTTACTGAATGCTCTGCGATCTTCGTTGGGTGTTGGCGTGATTCATGGAAACACTGGTATGTTCCGCGGTCCCATGGGTTGAGCCGCACGCACTGAATGGATGTCGCTTGGTGGATCGTCTGTGGCGGATTTTTTGTTGTGTGGGGACCGCTGCACATACCCTACGTTACTCCATGCTCTGCGATCTTCGTTGGGTGTTGGCGTGATTCATGGAAACACTGGTATGTTCCGCGGTCCCATTGGTTGAACCTTACGCACTGAATGGATGTCGCTTGGTGGATCGTCTGTGGCGGATTTTTGTTGTGTGGGGACCGCTGCACATACCCTACGTTACTACCAAGAGCAGGGCGACGGTAGAGTCTGCGAGTTCGACGGATTCGTAGCCTGTAGGTGCACCTTGGATTCCTTCGAGCGTACTGCGTTCAACTTGCATGGTTTCCGTCAGAGTCTCGCCACCAATGAACTCCCGATTGGCGACCAAGGCTTCGTACACTTGTTCGTCGCTTACCAAGAAAGTAATGGCGATTCGGTCGGTGTAGTTGCATCCCCGCTTCTTTCGTTGATCCTGAATCAGCCGCACCGCATCCTTGGCGATACCGTCGCGGATCAACTCGGGAGTGAGTTCCGTGTTCAGAGCTACTACACAGGAGTTGCCCTGTGCTGCGGCCCACCCGTCTTTCGCTGAGAGGCGGACTTGGATGTCTTCACCATCGAGCTCCAAGGTTTTTCCTTCGAGATCCAATACGATCTTGCCATTGCGAGTCATTTCCTCCATCAACTGTGCACCCGAGGTGTTTGCGAGTGCTGTTTTGAGCTTCGGCAGCAGTGCTCCGACCCGAGGTCCCAGCTTTCGGAAGTTTGGTTGCACGCTGTACTGGACGAACGGGCTTGCTCCGCTGGTGTAGTGGATTTCTTTGACGTTGAGTTCTTCTCGAACGATGTCGTCGTGGGCAGCTAGCCATTGCGCATGTTCGCCATCGACAAGAGTGACTTCGACTCGTGAAAGAGGCTGGCGCACTTTGAGTTTGGAATCCATGCGCGCGGAACGGCCCAACGAAGCGATCTCACGCAGTAGAGCCATGCGAACGTTGAGAGGTTGGTCCGGTTGTGCGAAATCTCCAGTGGGATAATCACACAAGTGAACAGACTCGCGAACACCTTGAAGTCCGGCGGTTAAGTGTTGCCAGAGGGCTTCTGCTAAGAAAGGTGTAAATGGAGCGATGAGTTTGGTGGTTACCAGGAGGCACTCGTAGAGGGTCCAGTAGGCATCGATTTTATCTTGGGATTGTTTGTCGGCAGCCCAATATCTCGATCGGCTGCGTCGAACGTACCAATTGCTCAGCGCGTCAACAAATGCATTTAGGCTTTGGCAAGCTCCGTAGCTATCGTATCGATCCATTCGGTCAACGGCATCGCGGCAGGTGGACGCGAGTTCGCTCAGAATCCAACGATCGAGCTCACTGCGAGATTCGATTGGCCGATAGGATTTGGCTTGGGATAATTCCACGCTGAGCAATTGGTCGAGAGGGCGCTGGAGTTCTGCTGGTCCGACAAATCCGTCGATCTCGGCGTAGATTGTGAAAAAGCTAAACACATTCCAGAGTCGAAGCATGAATTCTGGGATGCTATCGCGGATAGCGCGTTCGGAATAGAGGATTGAATTCCAGGGGGCTTGATTGGCAAACAGGTACCAACGAAGAGCGTCGGCGCCGTAGCGATCGAAGATCTCTTGTGGACTGCGATAGTTTCGCAGTTGTTTGCTCATCTTCCCGGTCTTTTGAACGAAATCGCTTCCTACTGCCCCTCTCGCATCTTCTTCCGTTAAGAACCTTTGTTTGCCATCTTTGCTTTCGTACCATTCGGCGAGCATTAAGCCGAGAACGATACAATTCTTGAATGGATGCGGATAGTCTACCGCGAGCTCTGCGGTAGTTGTTGCGTTAGTGGTTTTTGCAGTTGTCGCAGATGTCGCTTCGGTTGTTTGTTTGCCGAAGAGCATGGTGCTGATCGCTAATTGTGAATAGAACCATCCACGTGTTTGGTCGATCGCTTCGCTGATGAAATCCGCAGGGAATTGTGTTTGGAATTGCTCGCGGCCTTGATGGGGGTAGCCCCATTGAGCGAAGGGCATCGCACCGCTGTCGTACCAACAGTCAATGACTTCGGTAACACGTTGCATCCTCGCACCTTGTGCGTAGGGTGAATCGTAGGTGACTGCATCGATGTAGGGTTTGTGGACCTTAAGGTCTTCAGCGAGGCTCGGGTCCTTTTGTTTGGCGTTTGTCCACACTTCGGTGCCTTGAATGCCAGGTTTGGACAGTAGTTCTTCGTAGGATTCGATCGACTCCATTTTTCCGGTTGCTTGGCAGACCCAGATGGGAAGTGGGGTACCCCAGTAGCGTTCACGGGAGAGTGCCCAGTCCACGTTGGATTGGAGAAAGTTCCCGAAGCGGCCTGGCCCGATGTGATCGGGTAACCAACCAATTTTTGAGTTGTTTTCCAGCATTTCATCACGAAATGCGGTGGTTCGAATAAACCAGCTTTCGCGTGGGTATTGGATCAATGGATCTTCGGCGGCACGCCAGCAGAACGGATAATCGTGGACATACTGCTCTTGATGCCAGAGGATGCCGCGTTCTCGAAGTGCTCGGGTGATTGGCTTATCGGCTTCCTTGACCCAAACACCTTGGTAGTCTGAAGCTTCTGACGTGAATTTACCATCTGGTCCGACGGCACAGATGAGCCCGGGGCCTTGTGTTTCGGCAAATCGGTTGCGTTCTTGGATCAGCACATCGTGGTCGACTTCACCGAACGCGGGTGCGAGGTGAACGATTCCCGTTCCAGAGTCGATGGTGACAAAATCAGCGTGAACGACGCGCCATTGTTTGTGCTGTTTTGAGCCGTCCGTTAGCAGGCCGATCGAGTCGTTCTCAGCGCGATAGTAGTCGAAGGGTGGCACGTATCGCAGTCCGACGAGTTCCTTGCCGGAGAGGGTGCGAAGAACTTCTAGTTTCTTTTTGATTTTGTCCCCGAGTGCATCGACGAGAGCCGCAGCCACGATGAACGTAGGATTGGAATCTGAATCGGCTTCGGCGCGGCACAATGCGTACGGGATGTCTTGATGTACAGCTGCGAATTGATTGGAGGGCAACGTCCAAGGGGTGGTTGTCCAGACGATCAGCGAGGTGCCTTGGGGAATTCCTTCGGGGGGATTGACCAGGGGGAAGCGAACGTAGACGCTTGGGTCAGCGACTTCGCGATAGCCTTGCCCTACTTCTCCGCTGGAGAGGGCGGTTCCGCCTTGGGCCCACCACCAAACGATTTTGTGACCTCGGTAGAGCAATCCTCGATCGAATAGGTTTTTAAGGGACCACCAAACGCTTTCTACGAAGCTTTGGTGGTAGGTGACGTAGGCTTCGGACAGGTCGATCCAGAATCCGAGACGTTCGGTGACTCGTTCCCATTCCTGCATGTAACGCCATACGCTTTGTTGGCATTTCGCGATAAATGGTTCGACGCCGAAGGCTTCGATTTCCTCTTTGGAGTGGATTCCAAGTTCTTTACAGACTTCGACTTCTACGGGTAGACCGTGCGTATCCCATCCGGCTTTGCGGTTACACCAGTAGCCTCGCATGGTACGGTAGCGGGGGAAGACATCTTTGATTGCTCTGGTGAGGCAATGCCCTGGGTGAGGGAGCCCATTGGCGGTTGGGGGGCCCTCGAAGAAGACGAAAGGCGGGGCACCTTGCCGCTGCGCCAGTGACTTCTTGTAGATGTCATGCTCTTTCCAGAATTTGAGGATTGATTCTTCTTGAACCGGAAACTTGACGTCGGTCTTTACAGCTCGGAACATCGATTACTCGTCGTCGGTGAATTCAATGGCAGGACTCTCGCCATCCACATCGTCAATATCTTCAGCATCTGGGTGCCCTTCGAGCATTCCATCGTCTGCTGGTTCGATTTCGTATTCATCTTCGAGTTCTTCTTCGAAGTCATCGTCGAAATCGTCGTCAAAATCTTCCTCATCGAAGTCTTCGAAGGGGTCTGGTTCATCCTCTTCTTCTTCGGCTGGGAGATCTTCGTCTGGAAGATCGTCGTCGGCATCTTCGTCGTCATCGCCCCAGGAATTCCGGACCGCTTTACTTTTCCCGCCGATTGGGTTGTTTTCCAACAATCCGACAGAGGTTTGCAGTGCAGCTTCGTACCAGTCTTCGTTGGTTTGCGTTGTGCAATAAGGACCGACGAGACTGGAGTTGGGATCAGGGATAGCGAGGGTGGATTGCGACATCGGTTCGATTCTAGGGCTTGGGGCCCAACGCCTTGGATCAACGGTTGGAGACGAACAACGGCTTAGCATCGCCGCCGTGGGTAGTAGATTCGCTGTTGGTGGGCAACCTGTCAACCGCCGATAAGGCTTGCACTTCGCAAAGGAAAAAAGGTTTCTAAGAAATTTCTTTTTCTGCGGCAATATTCCGGAGGGTCGTGCGAAATGCCCTTATCGATTGCAACGGGGATTTGCAACGTTTCCTTTGGGATTTTCACAGAATAGGGGATTGAAAACCATGTTGAAGAAAATTTTGCTCGGATCTGTTTTGGTGGCTGGAACCAGCGGGTTGCTTTTAGGGACGTCCACGATGAGTTACGTGCGTACGGGGGTGCACAGCCTTCGTGATTCCGTGAAAGATCAGATACCGATCGAGGTGGAGATCAAGCGGGCTAGGGAGTTGATAGCAGGGCTCAAACCGGAGATCGCTGAGAATCTCAAGCGGATTGCTCGAGAAGAGGTGGATGTAGCGAAGTTACAGCGTGAGGTTTCTGCGAAAGAGGCGGCTTTGTGCCAATCCAAAGAGGCGATTTTGAAGCTGAAAGAGGATGTGGAGAGTGGCGTGAGGTTCGTCACTTACAAGGGTAAGAAATACTCTGCCGAGCAAGTGCGACTCGATTTGACGGATCGGTTCAAGCATCATCAGACGTTGGAAGCTACATCGGACAAATTGGTCAAGGTTCTCGATGCTCGCGAAAGGAACTTGGTTGCTGCACGTCGTAAGCTTGATGAGATGCTTTCGGCGAAGCGGGAGTTGGAAGTGCAGGTTGAGAATTTGCAAGCTCGATTGACGATGGTACAAGTAGCGCAAGCGGGGAGCGAATTCGCGGTTGATGACGGTGCCTTAGGGCAGGTACGGCAGGCTTTGGACGAGATTGCAACGCGGATCGATGTCGCGGAGAAGCTTGCTCAGGGAGTCGAGCATCTCGGTTCGATCCCTGTGGAGCCCGCGTTCAATACGAATGACGTTTTGGCGCAAATCTCCGAGTACTTTGAGACTTCGAAGGAATCTGCGGGCGATTCATTGGAGTCTGCGGAGCAATTGGCTGATTTAGCTCCGAAGGGGCGTTAATTGGCGTAAGCCGCTGGACGAATCGAAGAATGCGTTCCATCATGGAACATCATTGCGACTTTTCTATGGTGTTCCTTGTAGAGCGACGATGCCGAGTTGAGTGACCGATGCCGAAGCCTAGTGTATTGTGGATCGATGGAGTGGGTAGCTACGCTTTGTGCGATAGGGACTCAGTGACCATTGGCCAGTCATTTCCCGGCAACGACGTCGACTTGGCGATTCGTGGCGACCTCAGTCGCAGAGCTTGTGCGATTCATCGCGTCCAGGGCGATTACTGGATTGAGGCTTATCAGAACGTTCGCTTGGGCGACGAGATCGTGGAGAAACCTGTTTTGTTGCGTGATCAATCGATCTGCGTTTTAGGGGAAAGGGTGAGGTTTCAGTACTGTAAACCTTCCCCCTTGAGCAGCACTGCTCGATTGAATTTGATTTCCGAGCACCGTTGGCAGCCTTATGTCGACGCGGTTATTTTGGCCGCCGAGACGGTTGTGATCGGATGCGATCCGGCTTGTCACATCCGGTACTCCATGCCGGCATTGGCGTTGGAAATAGACAGATCCCCTGTTCAGACAGACAGATCCCCTGTGCAAGGGGGGCCGGTGGGGAAGTTTTTGCTGTTTCGAAAGAACCAGCGGTGGATCTGTCGGGTGGTGGGAAGCGAGTCGGTTTGGCATGGGGAGCAACGAAAGGGGCCGGTTTTCGAGGTTCAACCTGGCGAACGTGTCCAAACAGAATACCTGTCCTGGACGTTGGAAGTCTGATTCTACTTTACGCAAATTGCCCATAATTTTCACAGTCTTCGAACGCAAGGTAACTCGACACTTTCCTTGGTTCCAGGACAATTAGTCTTACCACTACTCGGTTTTATTACTGGGTCGCACGACCGGACAGTTAACGATGGTATCCTTCAAATTGCATGGGCCGTGGTTTTCACCGAGCAATCGCCAGTCCACAGGTGTACAGATGAAGTTTCAATACGGAAATGGTGACAGCCCGCTCGACGGGTATGTTATTCGCCGTGGGATTGGTGTTGGTGGATTTGGTGAGGTTTACTTTGCAGAGAGCGATTCTGGCAAAGAGGTCGCGCTTAAGCGGATTCAAAAGAATCTCGATGTTGAGATGCGCGGAGTTCGCCATTGCTTGAATCTTCGTCATCCGAACTTGGTCTCGATTTACGACATTCGCTATGACTCGGACCAGCAAGGTTGGATTGTGATGGAGTTCATCGAAGGGGAGTCTCTTCGTGAGCAATTGGATCGCAGTACAGGAATACCCGTTCATGCTTATGAACAAGGTGATCCGCAGCGAGTCGTTCCGGTGTTCGCTCAAATGGTTGCTGGTGTAACTTACTTGCACGATCAAGGAATCGTGCACCGTGATCTCAAGCCGGCGAATATCTTCATTGAGCGGGGGCTTGCGAAAATCGGTGATTATGGCTTGTCGAAGTATATCAGTGCTTCGCGACGGGCGGGGCAAACCGAAAGCGTTGGCACATTTCACTACATGGCTCCTGAAATTGGGAAGGGGGAATACGGCAAGGAGATCGACATCTATTCGCTGGGGGTGATCCTCTATGAGATGCTTACTGGGAATGTCCCATTCGATGGGGAGAGCACCCAAGAGATTTTGCTTAAGCACTTGACCGATGATCCTGATTTAAGCTCTCTTCCTGTGGGGATCGGTGCGATCGTCGCAAAGTGCTTGGCCAAGAATCCGGTCCATCGGTATCGAGACGGCCGTGAGTTGCTTGAAGATCTTGGATATAGCGTAATGCCTGGAGGATTCGTTACGCGGACACTGGACCGAAACTTTCACCAAACGATCGAGCCATCAAGGGGGGCGTTTGCCCCGACTGCAAGTGATTTAGAGCGTAGCGGTGACTCAAATCGTAATGGGAATGCAAATTGGGACACGAAGCAACAGAAGACGACCCGTGATGCATCGGCGAAACCGTCACGAGGAGACAAAGATGCTTGGAAGCCCAATATAGCGAAGAACCTGACATTTCAGGATCGCCTCAATGCGTTCTTCACCATTGGGATCGACGGACATCGGATGATGATAGAACGAGAACCGATTTATCGGAAACTTCAAGGGACGGTTCAGGGGGTATTGGATGCAATACAGAAGTCGAAGAAATCGATTCGGGAGGCTTCGAAATCCTCCAATGATTCACAGGTGATTCTTGCGATCATCGTGATAACCGGAATTCTTTGGCTATCAACTTTGGGCATGTTATTCGCATCGATGTTGATGTTTTATGCGGTTTACTATTCGTTGTGGTTTTTTGCAAATGTCACTCATCAGGATATCCTGAATTCTCGCGTGGGTGCTTACAACGCTGCTGCGTTGCAGGAGACCGCCGATTATGCGCCTCGGAGAGGCAAAGCGGTGAGCAGGCCGGCGCAAGCATCGCGCGATGATCAGGTTCCCACGAACGCGCCTGCTTGGATCACACGACCTCCGAAGGGGAAAGCGGAATTGCGCCAGTGGCGTGTGGGTTGGCGAGGGGAGCTTGCCAAGCGGAGTCCTTGGATAGCTGGACACGAATGGGTTCGGTCGTTGAGTTTTGGAGGCATCATTGCCACCGTGCTTTCGGTGGTTGGTGGTTTTCTTGCGATCAATTCAGGAGTGATTCAAACTGGGGGTACAGAATCGGGAGCTATGCCTGCACTCAGCGCGATGGCTTGGATGGGAATCATGGCCGTTCTGAGCACGTGGGCTATTTTGACCCTATCGCGACGTTGGGAAACGCGGACGGAAGATTCGATCGCATTTCGATTTACGATGTTTGTCATTGGATTAATCCTCGGAGTGATCAGTTTCCAGTTGAGCGAATATTTACTGGTGCCTTGGGACGCAATTTCGAATCTGGAATCTGGGCTTCGGGTAAAAGTGCTCGACAAGGAGTTGCTTCCCGGTGACTACAATCGATCATGGAAGGGATTCTACGATACGGATGGGTTCCCAACACTTGCAGGTCACATGGCGTATTTTGGGGCGCTCTTTTGGATTGTGCGATGGTGGAGGCAATCCGACACGTTACGAAAGAAAAAGTTCTCGCTATGGACGGTTTGTTGGAGTTTGATCGCTGCCGGACTGGTTCAATTGGTATTTTATTTTCCCACGCCTTGGACATACTGGTTTGCAGGGATCACGTCGTTAGCGGTACAGGTCGCATCGCCTTGGACTGATCCGGCACATCCAGTGTTGCGAACTGGAGCGAAGGTAGCCTAGGTGCTGTTGCGGGATGGATGAAACGAAGGTTAGGCGTACCCTCAGGGAGAGGCAAAGATGCAGAAGTTAGAGTCGAAACAACGAAAAGCCGTTCGTCGCATTCCGCGAGGAGTATCGACTGTTCTTTTGCTCTGCGCTTCGCTTGTTTGTTACAACGGGCGGTTGGGGGCGATTCAAGATCAACCGGACGTGGCGAACCCGACTTACAATTCTGCAAGGCAGTCATTGGAGTGGATGACGAAATCCTTGATGCGTGTGGCCGAAAAGCTCGATGAAGTTTCATCCACTTTGGACCCGAATGCGACAGAGGAACAGATCTCTCGGGATGTAAAGCAAGCGATGCGAGAGGCTTTTGCCGAATTTTCGACTTGGCCGGGTGGACCGACGGAGAAGAGTACCAAGTCGGGAGTCGATGGTGTTCGCGGAGTTCCAGCAGGGGAGTCCACGCAGAAGAGAAGTTTGCAAGGGGTTGGCGAGGTCAGTTCGGACGAAGAGATTTTGTCCGTTGAATCGAATGGAATCGCCAGTCGCATCATGTCGGGCGGTGCGAATGTTCAGGGGCGTAAAGAACTGGGTATGAGAAAAGAGGAAAGTAAAAATGAGGTCGAGGCCAAGACAACGTCTGAGCCGTCCATTCGAAGTGAGACTTCTTTAGATCGATCGCTGGATCAGGCTCCGATTTGGGATACGAACGCCCCGGCGTGGGTCCGAGATCGTGTGATCGATCGAGAGTATGTAAGGGTAGCGATAGAGAGTTCGGTCGAGTCGTCGTTGGAAGAGTGTCGCGCAGCGATGCAGCAGCAAGCGTATGCTCAAGTGTTGGATGTTCTCGATGCGCACGTTTTGCAGTACAGCAAGGCGCGTAGCATTCCGGAATTGAATGAAGAGTTTGTGATGAAGGAATTGTTCAAGCAAGAGACCGAGTATGATTTGGTGTTGGATCGTCCCAGTGGCACGTATCATCAGCTTTATCGCTTGTTGAGTATTGGACCGGATGCGATGTACAAGATGAAGCGATGGGATCGAGAATCGGCAATGCGCAGTCGGGTGAAACAGGCGGTTGGGACGACAGTAGGGTCTCTTGGACTATTGGCGTTTGCATCTGGGATAACTGGCTGGGTATCGAGGCGAGAGTCCAGTAAAAAGCGTGTAACTCAATGAGCCAACCAGATTTCGAGCAGCGTCTGATTGAGAGTATCCGCGCGGGAGAAGCCTCGGCTTGGCAGGACTTTATCGATCGATTCGAGGGGAGGTTATTCGCATATGTGCATTTGCGAATCGCTGACCGGGCGGCAGCGGAGGATATTGTCCAAGAAACGTTGATAGGGTTTTTGAATAGCCTTCCGAATTACGATTGTTCGAGGCCGCTGGAGAGTTACCTATTTTCCATTGCGGCTTACAAGTTAACGGATCACCTACGGAGAGAAGGGCGACGATTTGCGATCCAGTTGGTGACTCAAGAGAATTCGAGTGAAGCGTTGCAGCGAATGCCCTCTGGGGGGAGGCAAGCCAGTAGCATCGCGAGATCGACGGAGCAAAAAGATCGAGAAGAGACAGCGTTGGTGAAAGCCCTCCAGGAGCAAATAGCCAAGTGGTCTGAAAAGGGTGACTATCAGAAGCTCAAGTGCATCGAAATGTTATTCGTTTTGGGGATGGGTAATAAGGAGGTTGCTCAGGCTTTGGAGATCACGGAGCAACAGGTAGCGAACTACAAATCGGATTTTCTTGCCAGAACGAAGTCGCTTATCCATCGGCAGGCGGATCGAGAGCATTTTCCCGAACTGGATTCCTGATCCAATCGCTTTCGTCCGTCGTAGCCACCGTTCGCCAGACGGTGGAGCAGTCCGTGGTAGCCACCGTTCGCCAGACGGTGGAGAGTCTGTGGTAGCCACCGTTCGCCAGACGGTGGAGTAGTGCGTGGTAGCCACCGTTCGCCAGACGGAGGAGTAGTGCGTGGTAGCCACCGTTCGCCAGACGGTGGAGAGTCGGTATGCGTGTTCGCAAGCTGCGCGGAATCAAACCACTGCGTCCATGTCTCACGCAAAGATGCCAAGAAGCAAAGATGCAAAGAAGTCGGCAGAGCAACCCCTTGCATCAAGGTGTGAGATATGGGAGTTGAATAACGAAAACTTCCAACCGGAGTTCATGTTCTGCGGCTCAAGGCTGAATACTTGCGTGTCGCTTGTCAAAACGGTGATTTGGTTTTTTTAGCGATGTTCGATGATTTGGGAAGAATCGAAGCGAACTTTGACGTTTGCCGCGTAGGTGTCTTCTGGGTGGCGGTATCCGAATGCGCAAGCGACGCGAGTGGCGTAGTTGGTTCCATCAAGTTGCAGGAGTGCATCGTACTTTTTGGGTTCGATTCCTTCCATCGGACACGCATCGATTCCGAGAAGTGCGGCACTGGTCATCAGTTGGCCTAGAGCGATGTAGACTTGGCGGGTGGCCCATTCTGGAATGTGCTCTTTTTGATTTTCTAAGAACCCTAGAACCACTTTGCGATACCCTGCTAGGGACTCGATGGGGAGTGATCGTTCACTGGCAACTCTCTGTAAAAAATGATCTACATATTCCGTGTTCATTGAGCGCAGGCCTGCCAATACAACGAAATGCGAGCAGTCTTTGGGTTGTTGTTGCCCCCAGGAAAAAGCTGGAAGTTGCTCTTTAATCGCGGGGTTGTTGATGACGATGAATTTCCAGGGTTGGAGTCCAAAACTGCTTGGGGTCACGATCATCGATGTCTCGATGGCTTGCCAGTGCGAATCGCTGATTCGCCGTGTTGCATCGAAGCGTTTCACTGCGTATCGCCAAGCGAGTGCGTTGAGTAGGGCTGTAGGTTCAGTAGAGGGCTGAGGTACTTCTGCGGGGATAATCTTGTGCGATGTGTGTGACGAGGAGTTTGTGGCAGGGGTTGATTCTGTGATGGTTCGAGATTCGTTCATGAGCTTATTTCCAAAGGAAAAGATTCAGATTTATGTGAGTAATTTACTAGGTCAGGCGATTGCTTGTGTAATCGCGTCTATGGCATTTTGAAGGTTTTGACTTGTTGCGGAAGGGGGCATTGCAATTCGCTGGAGGGATGGCATCGATCGAAACCAGATTTCTTGCCGTCGAACGAATTGACGTGTGTGGATAACGATTTGTTCTTGCATGGCAGGGAAAGAGAGTTTCCCTGCGAGGAATGCAATCGGCTCTTTGTATCCGACTGCTTGGCAGGCGGTACGACCGAGGCCTCCGAAGCGGGTGATCAATCCGCGTACTTCGTCGACGAGTCCCATTTGAACCATCGATTCAACCCTGGCAGCCACCCGCTGATGCAAAATACTTCGGTCCCAAGCTAGAACAAATGCGTGGCTTTCCTTTGGGATGGCGAAGCGTTCAAATTGGGTTTGCCAATGGCTTAGAGGTAATCCTGTTAGTTTGGCAACTTCCAAAGCTCGCGTCATGCGACGAATATCGTTGGGCATGATCCGGTATGCGGAAAGTGGGTCGACTTGGGCCAGTCTCTCATGGAGCAACTCTGAACCTATCTGCGAGACTTCTTCTTCGATTGCTTTTCGGAATTCCCAATCGGCTTCGGGACCTTGAAAGAATCCACAGAGGAGAGACTTGAGGTACAGTGGGGTGCCTCCGACGAGCATTACACGGTTTCCGCGTGTGCGAATTTCTTGAGCGACTCGGTGCGCATCTGTAAGAAACTCGGCTACGCTATACTCATCGGTCGGATCTCGGATATCGATCAAGTGATGGGTTACGATTTCGCGTTCGGATGAAGTTGGTTTTGCGGTTCCAATGTCCATTCCTCGGTAGACAGCCATGGAGTCGACCGAAAGGATTTCCGCGCCGATTCGTTGAGCGACCTCGAGGGCGACTTGGGTTTTTCCCGATGCGGTCGGTCCGGTGAGATAGATCGCGTTATCTAGCGGCGGCAAGAACCATGATTCTGGGATTCTTGCTGGAGGGGCCATGCGGTACAGGTTTCAGTTGGAGAATGGTGCGTACGAACGAAATGCCGGAAGAATGGACGTTCAGATGGAGTAGAATCGGTTTTGTCCTAAGAAAACGTTCAGTTTACCCGCAGGAGAACGACTTGGAATCGACAAACATGTTCAAAATGCCTAGGATTGCCGGCAGTGACGGGGATCCTTCAAGCGTCTTTTTTCCCACCGTGTTTTAAGTATTATGGCTTCTGATACCTCAGCGGGGTGCAATCCCAGTGGCATCTCGCCTGCTTCGTCTTCCTCGGATGTGCTTGATCGCCTGATGGCCCAGTTGCATCAGCGAGCCGCAGAGTTGCCGGAGGGTTCTTACACGACCAAGTTAATACGGGGGGGGGTACCTAAGATGGGGAGTAAACTCTTAGAGGAATCCCTTGAGGTTGTCGAGTCGGCTTGGGAATCCGGGCCGCAGGGGCGAGAGCACATGGTGCGTGAAGCGTGTGATGTGCTTTATCATTTGTGGGTTCTATTGGCTACCAAGGGTATAGACGTCGAGGACCTTCGAAAGGAACTTGAGCGTCGCGAGGGCACATCGGGGATCGTGGAAAAGCAAAATCGAATTTCGGGAGGGGCGGAGTGAGTTCTAGCACTGCATTGTTGCGCATAGGGGTCCCGAGCAAGGGGCGATTGAGTGAGTTAGCGACCGAGTTGCTCTTGCAGGCTGGTTTGCATTTTCGTCGTCAGGATCGAGCGTTGTTTGCGAGGGTTAGTGGACTTCCTGCCGATATTACATTCTTGCGAACCGATGACATACCAACTTTGTGTGCAGAAGGTGCAATTGATTTGGGGATAACTGGTAGTGACTTGGTTGAGGAAGCTCAAGCGGACGTACAGGTCCGAATGAAGTTAGGTGTTGGGCGCTGCCGTTTAGCGATGTGTGTTCCTTTGCATGGCGACCTACAAGCTCCGAAGGATTTGAAGGGCAAGCGAATTGCGACAAGTTTTCCGAATACGACGAAGCGTTTTTTGGATAGTCATGGTGCTCCTGTCCATTTGGTTCATTTGAATGGATCTGTGGAGGTGATGATTTCGTTGGGAGTAGCTGACGCGATTGTCGATTTGGTGGAGACGGGTAGTACACTTGCAGCCAATCAGTTAAGAATTTTAGAAGTATTGGGCGAGTACGAGACGGTATTGATTCAGAGTCCCAAGTGTCGCGACAGCGTGACGGCGGATCGGATTGTGCGGCGTTTGGAGGGAGTGGTGATCGCTCGGGATTATTCGTTGCTGGAGTACAACGTGCCTCGCTCGCAACTTGCGGCAGCCGAAGCGATTACACCTGGCTTTACGTCCCCAACGGTCAATAGTTTAGAAGATCCCAATTGGTGTGCGGTTCGGGCGATGGTCAGGCGGAAGGAAGTCATCTCGATCATGGAGCAGCTCGAATCGCTTGGTGCGACGGCAATTCTTGAGTTTTCCATCAACAACTGCCGGATCGATTCCGGATCGTAAGACACAGAAGCGGGCTTGTTTGAAACACAGGGGATTTTTTGAAACACAAAGACACAAAGTTCACGGAGAGAATACCAAACCGGATCCCTAGGTGAATTCATTTTAGGGCGTTATTTACAATCCCTTAGCCTTGGCCTTTCTGATTCCCGTTTGCAACTCCTCTGTGGTTCCCTTTCTCCGTGAACTCAGATGTCTCTGTGTTTCAAAAACTCTTTTGTATTTCCAAACTCCCGCACAGTCTCCGGCAGGTCTACCGAATGCTTTACTCGCTTAAATCCGGCTTGCCGTTGGCATTGGCATCGATTGCATTCAGGTCGATAAAGGTGTAGGGGCGTTCATAAGCTTCCTTACCCGATTTCGCGTAGCTAACCCAGAGTTTCAGTGCTGTGGCGTCGTAGACAACGTTTTCGACGTTTCCTCCTTTGATGGGGATTTGGTTTGCGAGTGCGACAAGTTTTTCCCCGTCGAGTTTTCCACGTTCCTTTTGTAGGGTAGGAAATGCGCCGCGTCCTTCATCGTTATAGACGACACAAGAAAGAACATTCGGGGCAAACTCGTCAGTTGGATCAGCATCTTTCCAAATCATCAGTTGCTTGTTTGCTGGTTCGGGGGAGTGCGCACGAACTTTCACGGCCCGCAGTTCTGATTGACCATCGCCAAAGACGAAGTGGTAACGTTTGGTAGCGGGTTGCGCTTTAAAGATTTCCAGGGCTTTGGAGAGTGAGTCTCCATCGTAGAGCATCGTTCGAAAGTAGACGGTAAAGTGCGGCGCATGGACTTGGTATGGAGCTTCTTTTCCAGAAGCGTCGCCCATTTCTGAGAGCGCGATGCCTTTTGCGTTGAGACCTGTATGTGCACCGATCATCCCTGCGAAGGATGGAACAATGTGTGGGATACCTTGATCGGGTATGTAGAGGACGATCATTGGAAATTCATGTGCGCCGACTTCCATACTCCAATCGAGATTTCGAGTTTGATAAAGGTGCCCATCGACGGTGGCTTCTCCCCAAGCGGCGATGCTGGAGCAGGAATAGGGCATGAGGAGCGGAACGGCGTGGAGAGCTTGGAGGGTACTCAGTGGCACACCGGATCCATCTGCAAGCCCAGCGAGTTCCTGTTCAACACGATCGTCGGCGTATGCAGAGGATCTCGACCAAACTTCTTGCAACGCGGAGGTATCGGCTTTGATTTCGTTTTGGATACCTTGAAGCGCAGCGGGAACGAAGGTCTGAATTTCTTTTGCAAAGAGTTCGCCGAGTTGAAGTCCCATTTCATAGGGGGTACCACGGACGACCGCGAGAGGGAATTTTGCATCTCCTTCACCTACAACGATGCGATAACCAGGGGAGTTTGGTTTCTCTGGGATGCGATACGGCCGTGGGGGGCTTTGGGGGGGCGAGGCTGTCGCTGTGCCTTGAATGGTCGCTTCTTTGAGTGGTTGATTGCCCCCATGATTGGCTGATTGCCCCAATGCAACGGGGGTAAATAGGGCAAAAATGGAGAGACTCACGGGGAGTGGCAATAAGCGTCCGAATGCTATGGGGGGGTAGTTTTGCTTCATAGTTCACGGTTTGTTTAGGAAGAGGGTGATAGGGGTGGTTCTGACAATTTTAAGAAAATCTTCAGACATGATCAGAAAAAGTGCTATGTCTGCTAGACTCTGCCATTACGCTATCTTACAGTAATCCCATGGGGCTTTGTTGCCCCTTAGTTTAGTTCTTATGTATCTTTTTCTCACTTTCGGAGGTGGGTAATGAAGCGAACCGCTCGACGAACTGGTTTCACGCTGGTCGAGCTGTTGGTGGTAATTGCGATCATCGGAATCTTGGTCGGATTACTTTTACCGGCAGTGCAGGCCGCTCGCGAAGCGGCCAGGAGGATGAGTTGTAGCAATAACATGCGGCAGCTTGGTCTGGCCCTCCACAATTTTGAAGGGACGTTCAAGTACGTTCCGACGTGGGCTTCTCAATTCCGTTTGACGGACACGTATGCTGCTCAAGGGAACCCTTTCTTCCCTGCTACATCCGACGCGCGTCGTCCATTCGGGGTGCTGGGTCAGTTGTTGCCCTATATGGAGGGGAACACTATTTTCCAGAATTTCGACTTGAAGAAGCCGTTGATCGATCCACGGAACCTTCCACCTCCCTTTCCAGGAGGACAAGTTCCCGTATCGGCGACAGTGAATCTCCCTCTATTCAACTGTCCGTCTACCCCTGAATCCCAATCGGATTATGGGCCTTGGATGGCGCAGAATGGTATTCTTCCATCGGGAACGGTTTTCAATCTGCCGCGAACGGACTACGTTGCATTGCGTGGTTTGCATAGTTCGTTGGCTGCTTGTGCGGGTCTGCCAGCAACCACGACGCACAATTCGATGTTGGGGGCTAATGATGGTGGTGGCGAGAACGCCGAGATCGTCGTCAATCCTCGGCGTAAGTTTGCGGCGGTTACCGATGGTTTGTCCAACACCTTGTGTTTCATTGAAATCGCCGGCAAGCAACGGTTGTATTTCCGAGGCATTCCTTACCAAGGAACTTGGACGACAACCCCTGTTCCTGCGTTTACCTTGAATTCGTTCTACGGCGATTGGAACACAGCGCGACATCCTCGTGGGTTGAGCGGCGCGGATCGTAATAATCCGTTGATGGCTGGTTGCTCCGTGATGAATATTTTCAATCAAGACAACCCCTACTCGTTCCATGGCAGTGGTGTGCAAGCCGTGCGTGGTGACGGTTCGGTGATTTTCTTGCCAGCTGCCATCAGCACGAACGTCTTTGTTGCCTTGGTGACCCGAGATGGTGCCGAGACTGTGGAAATGCCTGAGTAATTCTTGGCATATTGCTGAAGTAAAAAACGAGGGCGAGCGAACTGCGAGGTTTGCTCGCTTTGTTTTTTTGGTATCTTCATTCCCTTTGTTTTATTTTCAATTGTCTAAATACTGATGGAGTTGCATATGTCATCGAACGCTACCTTGGCTCGCGAACCCTTGTCGTGCATGAACTTGTTTCGGTCGATTGCACGTTGCATGAACTCGTTTTGGCTTGTTGGATTAATGATGCTTGGACTCTCATGTTTGGGATGTGGTAAAGGTGGACCGTCGCTAGTCGCGGTAACTGGAAGTGTGGTGGTTGATGGCAAGCCAGCGGATGGTGCTTCGTTGATTTTCTTCCCGAGGGATGCATCGTTAACGTTGATTCCGTCAGCGCAAGCGGATGCGAGTGGAAAATTCTCGATTATCACGGATGGGAAGAATGGTATTCCGACGGGATCCTATGATGTTACGGTGACTTGGCCTGACCCGTCGGTCAAGCCGACGGAGTCTCAGCGGATGCAAGGGCTGATTGAGTCGGGACCGGATTTGTTGGGTGGTAAATTTGGCAAGAAGGGGGCATCTGGCTTGAGCGTGGACATCAGTGCATCGAGCAAAGAGTTACCACCCTTTGATTTG
>JBIJCS010000356.1:0-5351 GCA_044344575.1 Pirellula sp.
TCCCTAGTCGCCTCACTCGCGTCCCCTGCGAGTCTCAAGGCAGACCTATGGGTCGGCGGACACGGAGATATAGGAATTGGCCTCGTCGGAAATACTCTGGACCTTCACTTGCACTTTGAAGACGCGGTCGATAAGGGGGGTGGAGGTAGCATCCCGGCTGGCGAATACGGCCCTGGTGAACACACCATTTTTGTCCCAGGCCCCACGGTCGATCGCCCTGCTGGTAGCCAATGGGATTTCCTCGGTGCTCCTACCGACAAAATTTGGTTCATACCCGCTAGCAGCGACCCCAACAAACCCTACTTAGGCTGGGCAACCGAAGAACTTTCCCCGGCAGACTTCAACGGCAATATAGCCCTGCGTCTGACTTCAATCGTTTCCGCTCCTGAAAACTCAAATTTCTCTGTTTGGTCCCTCGACCCGTTCGGTACTCCCACTAGCCTGATGTCCACCGCCAACGGCATAAGCAACGCAGATCAATTCCTCCTCGCACCTGCAAACCACGAACACTTCTTCGTCGGCTTCACTCGCGAAGGTCTCTACGACATCGAATTCACCGCGTTCGCTAATCATAAAACGCTTGGCGATATCTCCGGAACCGGCGTATTCAAGTTCGCGGTCGGGGTGCCTGAACCCTCCTCTATCGCCCTTCTGGCAATGGCGAGCTCCGGCGGAGTGTTCGGCTGGCTACGGCGCAAAAAGAATGCACGAACCACTGAATAGAACTTGATAGCCATTCGCAAACTCTTCTTGCAAAGCTATCCGAAGATCCTACGAAAAGAGGCGATCGAAAATAGTGTTTTTCGACCGCCTCTTTCGTTTGCTTTTTATCCTGGTCAACGTTCGATCACGACTTCTCCTTCTGAAGTCACAATGGAACTTATCACCCTATTCAACCATTAGCTTTTGCGTTGAACCGACGGCGGCGATACGTGCGAATTCCCATCCCACCTATCAGCATCCCGAAGACTGCCATCGATGCTGGCTCAGGAACCGGATCGGGAACGGATCCAACATGAAATGTGAATACCCCGGAGGACTCAAGAAGTTCCGCGCCCCCACCACCAACATATACCCCGCGTACCTTCACTTCCACCTCATACGTCCCAGCCTTCGTGAATCCAAGATTCAAATGACTGTGCACCGGAATGGCGGACTCAAACTCCTTAACTTCACCTGCTAACGAAGAAGCCTTCACTTGAGGAGCTCCAAATCCATCTACACCCCAAATCGAAAACACTCCACCCGATGGACCGGACAAAATCCCCGCAAGTGCGAATTGAATCACTCCGTCTTGCCAATCTCCCAAAGTCAATTCCTCTGTCGACCATCCCAAATAGGGCCTCGCCGGATCAGACACGCTCGAGATCAACCACAGCGAGTCTCCTGCAGCAGCACCCGTAAAGTCCCATTGGGAACCACCCGGTCGGACTAACGCCGGACCGTCCACAAAAATCGCCACTTCATCCCCTTCGTATTCCCCCTCTGGGATGGGATCTCCCGAAATGTCAAAAGCTTCGTCGTGGAAGTGCAAACCCACATGCAACTCACCCGTCTCGTAGTGCACCGCCAAATCGCCGTGCCCACTTCCCCAAACAACCCCAGCCCGAATCTCCGAAACCGATCCGACGCAACTAGCCAATGCAACCATCGACGCAATCAAACGCAGTCTCATCATGAAACTCCCCGCAAAAAAAGAAAAAGAGTTGAACTACCAGTTCCATCATGGTATTGATTCATCGCATTATTTGCAATAGAGTTGCACATACACTTTCTTAACTAGTGCACGATCGTGCGAACTACAAACCAGAAAAAAAGAGTCCCAATGCCACAACAGACACTTCCCACCACCGTTCTTTCAGGCTTTCTAGGCGCCGGTAAAACAACCCTTCTAAATCATATTCTTGCCAATCGCGAGGGACTTCGCGTAGCCGTCATCGTTAACGATATGAGCCACATCAATATCGATGCGGATTTCGTCAACGGTCAAGCTCTCTTGTCACGCACCGAAGAACAACTCGTCGAACTCTCGAATGGATGCATCTGTTGCACCCTGCGCGAAGACCTCCTGATCGAAGTCCGACGACTCGCGAACGAAAACCGATTCGACTACCTCCTTATCGAATCAACCGGGATCTCCGAACCATTACCCGTCGCCGAAACGTTTACCTTCACCGACGAGCAAGGCCAGTCGTTATCCGAAATAGCTACCATCGATACCATGGTCACAGTCGTCGATGCGCTAAACTTCTGGAATGACTACCAGTCCTACGACGATCTTCGCGACCGGAAACTCGGAATCGACCAGTCCGATCAACGCAATATCGTTGACCTACTGATCGATCAAATCGAATTCGCAACCGTGATCCTGCTCAATAAGTGTGATCTAGCCACAACCGAAGATCTCGATGCCATAGAAACCTTCCTCCAAGAACTTAATCCCTTCGCGACCATTCTCCGCTGCCAAAATGGCGTCGTTCCACTCAATCAAGTCCTCGGTACGCAGTCCTTCAGCGAGGAATGGGCTCAAGGCCACCCGGACTGGCTCGCCACCCCACGCGGTTCAGAATCTTCCGAAACCGACGAGTACTCTATACGCTCCTTCACCTTCGAGGAACGACGCCCTTTGCATCCCGTGCGTCTGATGGAAAACCTGAACTTCGAAGACGGCATCCTGCAAAACGTCCTCCGCTCCAAAGGCTACTGCTGGATCGCTTCCAGACATGATCAAGCCTACCGTTGGAGCCAAGCCGGTGTCTCGGTGCAGATCGAACATGACGGCGACTGGTTCGCAAGCGTCGGCGAAGACGAATGGCCAGAAGACCCACAGCACCGCCAGTCGATTCGCGAAAGCATGCAAGACCCCTACGGCGACCGCAGGCAAGAACTCGTGTTTATCGGCGTCGATCTCGACGAAATTGTCCTGCGTTCTCGTCTCGAAGCTTGCTTGCTCACCGACCAAGAAATGGCCCTAGGACCTGATACTTGGAGCAAATGGGAAGACTCCCTTCCAAACCAATACCTAGCAACGCATGAGGAATCAGAAGACAACGCATCGTAAGATCCACCGAAAAAGCCCTCCCTGATAATTACCAAGAAACCAAAATCTCTACTTGCAACTTAATTGCATTTGCGCACAATGTGCAAAACAGCAATTGCTCTCGGAGCAAGGATTTTTTGTTTCTCTTCACCTATTTGGGAGGCCTCTATGAGCCGTCGTCGTCGCGGATTTACACTCGTTGAACTTCTCGTTGTCATTGCAATCATCGGCATCCTCGTCGGATTGCTACTACCTGCAGTCCAAGCCGCTCGCGAAGCAGCTCGCAGGATGTCTTGTTCGAATAACGTCAAGCAAGTCAGCCTCGCTATCCTCAATTACGAATCTGCTTTCAAAAGACTACCGGGATTACTCGGAAGTAGCACCTACTCGGCCCAAGCCAGAATTCTTCCGCATATCGAACAAGGGAACTTGAGCAGCGGACTCGATTTCGCACGCCCCTTGTTACTCGGTCCAGCCTTCGCTGCCCGTTTCGACCCCGCACTGCGATCTCTGATCAACCAACGCATCCCAACTTTCCTATGCCCAAGTGACGCCGAAGATCCTCTGTTTCCAACAACTCTCGCAGATAACAGTTCAAGCTTCAGCGCTGGTGTTAACTACATGTTCAGCATCGGCAGCGGCCGAGACCTGAACTACGACGATCGCTTCGAAACCGACGGCCTGTTCTGGACAGGTGCCTTCGCCAAACTCGCAAAATGCACCGATGGAACCAGCAACACCGTCATGATCGCCGAAACAATCCTCGGCGATAAACAAGTTAGCCCTGATATGCCTATACGCCAACCAATCCGACGAATCGCCAATTGGGCTGGAACCTCTGCAAACACCAACGGAAGAGGTTTCCTCGCAAACGGAAACCTAATCGCTAACCCCAATCTCCCAGCCCTCTTTCCCGGCATCATCAATTCCTATCGAGGCAATCGGGGAGAAAGCTGGATTCGAGGCGTACCACACGCCACCACTATCAACGGCTATCTGACCCCAAACCACCGTATTCCCGATATCGGCTTCCACGGAAGAGGTTTCTACGCGGCCCGCTCCATGCACGGTAGCGGTGTGCAACTAGGGTTCGCAGATGGTTCGGTCCGATTCGTCGCCAATAGTGTCGAAGAATCTGCCTATCGAAACAACTTCTCTGCCAACGGGGCAGAAATCAATGTATCGATCGATGACTGATACAACCAAAGTCCACTTACCCTTACTTCGCCTCCAGCCACAAAACCCAAATGATACTGCACTCACACTACTTTACTCGCCCCGTTTACTCCTTGCGTTTCAGAATGCTAACCAGCCTTTCCGTCCTGGCATTGGCCGTTTCTCAAGTCTGCAACGGTCAATCGCTTGAATCACCGCCTACGACAGTATCTAGCACCATTGCGAGAATTTTCTGGCAAGATACTCAATCTGGCTCGTTGCGCTGGGCAAACCTTGAACGCATCAGCACCCAATGGGACTTGAAGCCGAAAGAAATTCAAGGACTCCCCAATATCCACACTGAACGTCAGCAGTTCTCCCAGATGCAACGCTTGAACGACACCCTTATCGTTGCCGTTCGCGATGACGCGCAAGGTACTTTTGGAAGCGGATGGTTCGCGATCGACTCGGGGGTGATCCTGGAATCCCACGGTGATCATTACCACGCTCATTTCTCGTTAACGCCTACCCTCCTGGAATCGCACATAGACGAACACCAAGGAAATCCCGCGCACGTTTATCGAGCAAACAATGAAGTACTAATTGCAAATGACTCCAAAAACGGCTTCACATCAGTCGCATTCGCGGATTCTTCACAACCCCGGAAGCTAACTTCGAATTTCTTTGCAGGGGGCGGTACCCATATAACGATCGCTAACTGCGAACACCATCTGCACTTGGCAACTTGGCCTGACAAAGAAGGCCAAAATGCTGGACGTATCGATGTGGTTGATCGCAAGTCATCTCCAGCAACAACTTCTCAAATTACCTTGCCGCAAGGTGGCCTCCACGGTGCTGCGTACCTGAATAACTTAGCATTCTTTGCTCCGAGCGATGGGATCATCTGGTTTGATACGCGTGAATTGAGTATCAACGGTGCCCCTGCCATTCACCACCTCCCGTTGGGAGCAGACCCTCAATCAAAGAGTCCATTTCGCACCGGCGCATTCAACACTATAGAAAACCTTGTTCTCTTCCAATCCGGAACGGAGAAACAGTCGTTTATTGGTATGATCAACACGGCAACGAAACCACCCTCGCTCAATACGCTTGGTATCGATCCTGGCCAAGGCCTAGCGCTTTCGACACCGTTCTG
>JBIJCS010000065.1:0-13510 GCA_044344575.1 Pirellula sp.
TTCGCTCTTCTCTATTTTGCCTGAATTGCCGCGAATTGAATCGGATTGGCTGTTAGGAATTCGAAGTCGCACTGCTCCAGCAATTCCGGTCAACCTGATCGTTAAAGACTGCCGATACCAAACGCATCGAAGTGTTTCCTTGTCGGTTGTTTTATTTTGTGGTTTTGCAAGCAATCGGGCTTTTTTATGCGCGTTGATCCAAGAATGCGTTGGCTAGCATCCTTGCTTTTTCACGCTTCCATGTTGATGGTTTTGTCGACGGAAACGTTTGCCGAGAATTGGGCTCGGAAGATGTTTCAAGAGACCCACCATGATTTTGGAACCGTTAGCCGTAATGCGAAGGCTGAATTCGCATTTGTTCTTGAGAATTGCTACGAAGAGGACATCCATATTGCCAGTGTCCGTAGCAGTTGTGGTTGCACTACCCCTGTGGCGACCAAAACGACCTTAAAGTCATGGGAGAAGGGAGAGATCGTCGCTCAGTTCAATACTCGGTCTTTCACCGGGACGAAGAGCGCGGTGATCACGGTGGTGATCGATAGACCTTATTATGCAGAAGTGCAGTTGACGGTAGGTGGAACCATCCGGACCGATGTCACGGTGGAGCCTGGAGAACTCAAGTTTGGAGACGTGGAATTGGGGCAGCCCAAGACCCTCAGTGTGCAGATCGGGTTCACCGGGCGCAAGGGGGTGGAGATTGTCGATGTCCAAGGAAATTCAGACGCTCTCGAGGTTCAACTCGACCGTCCGATGTACACACCGTCGTCGGTTTCGTATCGGATGCAAGTGACCTTGAAAGGTTCGGTTCCACCTTCTGATTTTTTGGATGAGATTATCATCGTTACGAACGATCCGAATCCTCGGGATCGACAGTTGGTTCTCGCGACTTCCGCCAGAATTCGGCCACCGGTGACGGTGATTCCTGAGACAGTGATGCTTGGAGATGTTCGGACGGGCGAAGCACGTCAACAACGGGTGATTGTCAAGGCGAAGAAACCGTTTTCGATTGCTTCGATCCAGTGCGACGATCCTCGGATCGAGTTTGCTCAGAATGAAGAGTCGACGGCGAAAACGGCGCACGTTCTACCGTTTACCTTCCGAGCAGCATCGAGCGTGACGGGCGGGGAGTCTCTTTCTGGGCCAGAGGCGATTCAGCGGCAGATCCGTATTACCACAACAGCGGGAGACGAAGTGACTGCGACGCTGACGGCAAGAATCGTGCGGTAAGCATACTCGTTTGACTCCCATTTGCGCCGCTAGCACTCTCCCGGCTTTCTGCTCTTTGCATGGTTGATGAGCCGTTCGAGCATCTTTACAATCCAGTGTCTTCTGGGATGGGGAGCGGTATCGAGTGAGGAGAACATCATGCCCAGGAATCAAAAAAGCATCTTTGGTATTCGGGGCTTCACTTGTTGCTTTCTCTCCGCGTGTTTCCTTGTCTCTATAAGTTTTTGGCCTGGAAGCATTGGTGCTCAAGAGGGAGGCGATTGACCAACGACTCTAGCAAGATGTTTGGCTCTCCGAGTCTAGAAAGCTTGACTGAATCGGTCGCTGAGGTGATCGCACGCAAGAAGTTGATTTTGCCGTTGTATCAAGTGAAGGAAATTACATTACCTGTTGCGAAGATCCTAGCTTCGCACCAAGGGCACTTGATACTCACAGGGCTACGGACAATGAGTGATGAACAAGCGGAACTGTTTGCGGTTCGTGAAGGGACATTACGATTAGCTCGTGGATTGGCGATCTCCGATCAAGCCAGAGCGAGTTTGGAGAATAACAAGCGAATCACTTGGTCGGAGTCAAAACGCTGAGTGCTTTGGAGCGTATGGAGTGCGTTCGGTACCGATCAAGATGGTTTATTGGGCTTTCGGTTCACGCTTTTTCTCTTTGAAGAAGTCCCATACTTTTTCTGCACCGGAGAACGCCGTGATCGGGGTTGTGTTTTCCCTTCTGGCGCGTGAACCAGGCCAGCCGTGTCCGCCGACAGAGTCGACAATCAATTCCGTAGGAGCACCACCGACGGAACCTGCATACGATGTGGTCGTAAGAGTGCCTGTTTTTTCGACCGTGGGGGGGGACTGTGATTTGTTGACTTGTACCCAAAATTCAACGACTTGATCGATCGATTTGTACGGGGCATCCTGAGCGCGGCGAACGAGAGGATTGCGACTCAGCCCCCCTTCGATAGGGACTTCGTCGTCCTTAGCACCATTGATCATTAAAATTGGTAGTGGGTGTTTTGGTTTAGTGTCGAACGAAAACATGGATGCGACCACGGGGGCAACTGCTGCCAACCGTTCGGATCTAGCGACGGCGTATACGAAAGTCATCATTCCACCGTTTGATCCTCCGGTCATGTAGATTCTGGAGGGATCCGCTCCATGTTCGTCGATGAGTTTATCGATAAGCATATCGAGGTAAGCGATGTCATCCGCATTTTGGACTTGGCGTCGCAACAGGAATCCGGTGTTCCATGCGTGTCGGTCGTTTCCGAAGTCGGTACCCTCCGGATAGACAACCATGAATCCATTCTTCCGAGCGACTTGGTCAAAGCCCGAATTCGTCCGCATGATTTGGGCACTACCTTGTCCTCCATGTAGGGCTAAGACGACCGGTCGTGTGTTGTTATCTGTCGGAGCATTGACGACGATGGCACGGCGTGTTTGTCGTTGAACCTCGAATGTAAGTTCAAAGTCGGGATTTTGGTGAATAGGTTTTTTCGGTTTGGACGTCCTGAAAACAGAGTTGTAGAACGACCAATTCGAATCTGCGAGGGCAGTGAGCGTTTTCATGGGGTTATGATCAACGCCTTCGAGAATTTGCCATTGGTGTGGAATACCTAGTTTTTCGAGATGTTGGTGAAAGGCGATATTGTTGGAGTATGTCTCGTCTTGATCGCCGCAGACTTGGCGAATAACACTATCGGTACGAAGTGTTTCAGCATTCAATTCTGCTAATTGTCGTGGGCTGACGCTTCTAAAATACCCTTGATCGCCTCCATATACCTTCTGCAGAATCTCCGCTGCGCGTTGTCGGCCTGCGCGAGGGGTTTGTATCAGTTCGGCTTGCAGTGGACCGCCTCCCATGATGGAGATGCCTTTGAATAGTTCTGGATACTTAAATCCAAGTCTGGCGGCGCCGTAACCACCCATGCTGTATCCATCGAGTACTCTGTTTTCGCGGGTTGGGATGGTTCGGAAAGAGGAGTCGATGTGAGGCAGGAGTTCCTTAATGATCATGGTCTCGATAGGTGTGGAACCGTCCTTCCAGTCCACATACATGCCTTCTGCAAGTCCATTGACAAAGACGATTAGGCAGGGAGGGGTTTTGCCAGCTTCGATGGCTGCATCAAACCAGGAAGCAACACGCGGTATACCCTGAAGGCCACCGCCAGATCCGTGAAGCCAATAGACAACAGGAAAGCGGCTTGTCGATTCTTGATCGTACCCTTTCGGTTTGTAGATGTGGTAGCTGACTGGGGACTTGGCCGCGACACTATCAAAAGTATGGAAGGAGACGCCGGGGCCTTCGATTTCAGAAGTCACCCAATTGATTTTTGAGTCGGAAGAGTTCTGGGGGGCTAGGTTTTGACCTATCGTTGACTCGAGCATTCCGAACGTTAAAGAAAGGAGGCATAGGACGATTCGAAAGAGATTTGTTTTTTGGGGCATCGGGGAGCCTCGGAAAAAAATGAAGAGTCTTGTCTAGTCGTCCCAGTATTTTCCTTCTCGTTGAATTTCGAGGAACTTCTCAACGAGTTTCTTTTTTAGGGAGTCTAATCGCACTGGATCGTTCGTCGCTAAGTTGTTGGATTGGGCAGGATCATCCTTGAGATTATAGAGTTCGAAATCGACGAGTTGGTGTTTTTTGATTAGGTCAACATCACCTTTCTGGACGCTTCCACCGGGGGGGAGATCGGGGCCGTCCCAGTGGCCGAGGACGATCCAGTCTCCTTCCCGAAGCGCAGCTTTAGGCTTGGGAAATGCGCGGTAATAAAACCAAAACAGAGGTGTGTGTCGTTGGATTGGCGTACCTTTTTTCAAGAGCTCCGTTAAGTCCGCACCATCGAGCGATTTCGGGGAATCGGTGGAGTTGCCGGCGAGCGTCGAGAAAGTGGGCATCAAATCGATGCTACAAACAGGTTCATCGATGGTCTGTCCTGGCTTGATGCCCTTGGGCCAGTAAACGATGCCCGGGACCCGAATACCACCTTCATAAACCCAGAGTTTCATACCGCGCAGCGATCCGGGGCTACCGTGGGAACGACGAGCGGATTTATAGCGATTCAACGTTTCGGGGCCATTATCAGAAGTGAAGAAAATCAAGGTGTTTTCCAATAATCCTTCCTCTGTTAGTGTTTCAAGCAGATCACCCACAGCAGCATCCATGTTCTCCACGTTTGCATAATAGTGAGCTTGATCGCTATCACTTACTACTCCTTCGTAGCTTTCAACGAGAGGTGCGGGAGATGCAACTGGTTCGTGGGGTTCATGGAAACAGACGAAGCCAAAGAAAGGTCTTGATCGGTCGTCTCGATTACGGATCCACTGAGAAGTTTCATGGGCGACTAGGCGGCAAGAAAAGCCCTCCTGGGGGCCGACAGGTTGTCCATTCCGAACGAAATTCTTCGGGTTTTCGTGGCTGGGTGCGGCATTATTTTGCGTTGCGTACCAGTGATCAAAACCGTGGTCGTTCGGTTGTGGTTGGGTGGGTTGATTGAAGCGACCGTTGCAATGCCATTTGCCGAATAATCCCGTTTGGTATCCAGCGTCGCGCAGCATGGTTGCGATGGTGCGTTCGTCGGAGGATAAATGCATAGCGTGTCCCTGCGGGATCCAATCGTAAATACCAGCACGATTTGGATTTCTGCCGGTGAGCAGTCCAACGCGTGACGGAGAGCAGACCGGAGCTGCGGCATAACAATTGGTCAAGCGGATACCTTCGTTTGCTAGACGATCCAGGTTAGGGGTGCGAATGTGAGGGTGCCCGAAGCAAGAGAGATCACCGTATCCTAGGTCATCGCACAGGATGACAAGTAGGTTGGGGCGAGGTGCTGGAGGATCCAAGGCAACAGAAAAGGTACTGAAGGAAAGTAGAATCAGGTACGCAAGGAAGGCTTTTCCGAAAATGCTTTTGAGAATTAAACGAGCATTAGGGTACAAGATTAACATATTCGTGCTCAGCATCGAGAGGTACTCGCCAGGAACAAATCATTGATTCGCCGGCGTCGATTTTCATTGTAGTTTATCAGATGAATGAAAATCTTCGACGAAGATCCATGAAGTTCCACATCGAAGTGAGATGTCGAGGGCTGGCTCGAATGGACGAAAATCACAAGTTCTTTTTGAACTAGGAGAGGTGTTACCTACCGAGTACTTCCGCGAGTTTACTGAATTCCTCTTTGCTCAACATGTCGTTCTTGTCTGTGTCGAGTCGATCGAAGATCGTCGTTGATGCGGTTGGATTATTTGAGTATTTAGCTTTGACTTCGTCGCGAGTGACTATTCCATCGCCATTGGCATCGATTTGAAGAAACATCGCATTTCCAAGGTTTGGACGGTTCGCGGCTCCTCTGGTCAAGGCGTCGCGAAGTGCTCCGCGAACACGATTCCTTGGATTGAGTGGATTTGGGTCGCCAAGTTTGGAATCTGGTACGATGTATTCGACATAGCCCAAATGCATCTCATCAAACGTTTGTTGTCCCCATCGGACTTCCTTGGTCGGATCCGGATTGGCTGGGTTGCCGCGACTGTTGTCGTACCAAGCGGTGAATTGCACAGTTGAGCCTGCTGGAACCATGAGGGGCTCAGCATAACGATAGAGCAGTTGCCAGTTGAAGTCGTAACGAGGAATGTCAAGCAGTACCGTGGACTGATCCTTTGAAATTAACTCATACCGAGCTGCTTTGCCTCTCAAGTGCATGTGGGGCAGAAAGCCTAAGATTTGAACATCACTGGGGATATTCTTGATGCTGCCGACTACAGGATGATTCTCCGCTCCTGGCGGGATTTGAAATCTTGGGTTTACCACACCTGCGACACGTACTTCATAGCGTGGGGCTTCCTTCGAATAAATGAGTCCGATTCGTGTAGTATCTTGTGTGGCTGTCCCGTTTGGTGTGTAGTGCATTTGAAAGCGGAGTTTGGCACCTTTAGGAATGCGCTTCGCATATCCGTCGGGATAAACCAGGGTGCTGTTTCCAGGGACGTAGATGCCCCAATATCCGCTGCGCTCGTCTGCATCGTTGCCTTGGGAACTATCCTCTTGATCGCTCCCCTGCACAAATACTAAAACATGGTGCACTACACTGGGATCTCCCGGACGCACTTCGATCGCTTGGACCCATCGATCTTGCTCAAGCCCCGTATCAACGACGATATTTTGGTAGGGCATGGTTCCGTTAGCTTTGACGGGGATCGGTTTAGGGAATTCGAATACCGCGTCTGGCTTTCCGATCAACCAACCATCCGCAAACAATCGCGGTAGTGGTGCATGACTGGGATCTCCAGCCGGCATTTTGCTTTCGATCCAATCGATGATCATACGTTTTTCTGAGTCCGCCAAGGAGCGATCGTTGATCCAAGGTGACCTAACATGCCCGGGCGTGGGAGCTGCAAACCACGGGGGCATGACTCCTCGTTCGATCACTTGTCGGATCATCGGAGCATGTGCGACTGTATCGTCGAACGTGTCGAGCCTGAACGGTCCAACACCTCCCTCGCGGTGGCATTCGACACAGTGTCGCTGCATGAGTCGTGCGATGTGCTGATGGTAGGTAATCTCTTTGTTTTTTGTAACACTGGGATGCGTTTTAGCGGATGGCAAATCCAATGCACAACCGGGTGCGTCCGTTGCCGAAACCAATACGGTGCGTCCATCCAAAGCTGACGTAATCGCATCGCGGAGATACCGCGCGCGAGGCATGTCGAGAGAGTACCCAAAACCGTATTGGTCATCGATCGCTCCGTGGTACAAAACCGTATTCGAAGCATCGAGTAACAAAACATCGGTGGTGCTCGTTGCCCCGACCTGCGTTGCAACCGTTGATTCTTTATCGAACACGTATTCAATGGTTGAGTCAAAGCGATTTGCCGCTTCTTTCATATCGTCGATTTTGTCTGAAGCTATGCAATTGACAAGGATGAATCGGACCCCGCGATTCGCAAACTCATGGTGAAGATCTACCAGCGTTGGCAAGTATTTCTTACTGATAGGACAAGTCGTGCTCGTCATCGCAATCAAGGTCAAGCCGCGTTGGGAGTCTCGGTGCAGTTGGCTTATACCACCTCGAATGTCACGGATTTCGAAATCGTTGACGTAATGCCCCACGCTATGCTCACCCGGAATCAACAACGATGGAGCTTGGCGCACGGATTCAGTGTCTTGTTGACTGGTTTGCCAAGGATTAGCCGGAAGGATTGTTGAAAGAGATAAGAATGCCGAGAAGGCGAGCATTGCCCTGTTCGTCAGTGCCTTGTTCGTCAGTGCCTTGTTTGTCAGTGAATGTTGCATCGTATTCATGTTGCTTTGCTTAGCTTAAGATCTCAGGAATCACGTTTCCATGGACATCTGTCAGGCGACGGTCGATACCGTTGTGTCTCCAAGTCAATTTTGTATGATCGAGACCGAGGAGTCGTAGCACGGTAGCATGGATGTCGTGTACGAGTGTAGGTCGGCTACGATCCAAGGGTTTGTAGCCCCATTGATCGCTTTCCCCATGGGTAATTCCTCCCCGAATTCCTCCCCCGCACAACCAATTGGTGAAAACGAATGGATTGTGATCCCGACCGGTTCCTCCTTGTGAGCTAGGCATACGCCCAAATTCTGTTGTCCAAAGCACGAGCGTGTCTTCGAGCATTCCACGCTGTGCTAAGTCTTTAATCAATGCCGAAGCTCCGTGGGCCATACCTCGTGCCAATGGACCGTGATCTCGTTTTACGTCTTCGTGGGAATCCCAATTGCGTCTTGGGAATCCGTTGTCATTACCGCTCCAAACTTGGACAAACCGTACCCCGCGTTCTAGGAGTCGACGAGCGGTCAGGCATCTTGTACCGAACAGATGGGTCTCTTCCTCGATGTTGATCTCTGCAGGCCAGTTTGTTCTCGCGGATTGAATGCCGTACATACGAAGAATATGCTCTGGTTCATCCTTGAGTGACAGAGCATCAGGTGCGGCCAACTGCATCTTGGCGGCTAACTCATAGCTCTGTATTCGAGCTTCGAGTTGATGGTCCCCGACACGCTCGTTCAGGTGACGTCGATTGAGTTTGGCCAGGGCCTCTCGAACTTTTGCATCAGCGGCTGAGGTGGTGAAATTCGCTCCAATGCGATGCGGTAACAAATCAGCGACAGGTTGATCACTTAACGGTTGGATCACAGTACCACTGTACTGAGCTGGGAGAAAACCAGCATCCCAGTTCTTCACTCCGTTCGAACCGAAGCCACGGTGATCGGGAAGTACAACATAAGTAGGTAAATTATCATTGAGTGAACCTAAAGCATAGCTGATCCAGCAACCGGCTCCAGGAAAACCTGGAAGAACAAAGCCCGTGGTCTGCAGTAGCGTTGCTGCGGAATGCACTCCAGAGGTACTGACCATGTTATGCACGAACGCTAAACGATCTGCGACCTCTCCCAAAGGGTTAACCGGTTCTGCAAGAAGTTTCCCACACTCCCCGTAAGGTTGAAACTCCCAGATCGGTTTCAGCCACGGGCCGAGGCCGTTCTGAAAGGCTTCGACGGGTTCACCGAAGTCGCTGTTTTCTCCATGATGCTTTACAAGCGCCGGCTTGAAATCAAACAAATCGATGTGACTAGCAGCCCCGGCCATAAACAACTGCACGACCCGTTTGATCTTCGGTGGAAACACCATTGCCGGGTGCGTCGTTCGTTGAATAGAAGACTTCGAAGAGGGAGACTCGTCCGAACGGGCTTGCTCTGCAAGCATCGCTGCCAAGGCGATTCCCCCAAGTCCCGTACTAGCCTGCCCGAGCCAATCGCGGCGGGATGACATAGCGGAGTGTTTCATCTGGGAAGAACAACGATGATCGATGGATCTAGGGTTCATAGTTTTCGACCTGTGCTTAATCGACCCAGACGAATTCGTTGAGGTTAAAAAGCGTACGACAAACGTTCTCAAGTCCATGCAATTCACCGAGCTCGATAAGGGCCGTCAACTCGTCTGATTCTGGTTCCCTCCCAATTGCATTTTTGTATGCCCTTTGAACTTGATCTTTCAACTCCTTGCCAGCTTGCGCTCGCGTTTGCTTAGCGAACTCCCTGGCTTGTACCAGCATGATCCCATTGTTCAGTAACGCGAGGGCTTGCTGTGCTGAGATACTCTGATTGCGTTTGTCCACTCGCATCGACGGATCCGCACAGTCTAAGACGGTCATAAAAGGTTGCGTTTGACTACGCACGATAAACCGATAAATACTTCGTCGCCATGTGGAGCGATCTTCCGGATCGGCGAGCTGATATTCGTAATGCGGGGAATGCTCTGGTCGCTCGATCTTAAAGTCTTGCCAGCCTGGCCCCCCTGCTCTCAGATCAAGGGTTCCGGAGACTGCGAGTACGGAATCGCGAAGTGCTTCTGCTTCTAACCTGCGCGGAGTGTAACGCCATAGATACCGATTGTCAGCGTCGCTTGCGAGACATTCTGCCCTTGGTGTGCTCGCCTGCCGATAGGTGGCACTGCATACGATCAGTTTGTGAAGTTCTTTCATCGATCCACCTTGATCTCTAAACCAGACTGCTAGCCAATCAAGCAACTCTTGATTGGTCGGTGGACTACCCATTCTACCGAAGTCATTGGGTGTATTGACGATTCCTTGGCTGAAATGATGTTGCCAAACTCGATTGACGATACTTCGCCATGTCAACGGATTTTGGGGATCAGTCAACCAGCGAGCTAATGCAACTCGTCTCTCTCCTTCACTATGATCAGGCCGTAACTCAAATCGGTTGCTGAGACTGGAGATTAAAGAAAGGGTACCCGGAGCAACGTCTTGGATTGGGTTCAGTACGTTGCCGCGAGCGAGCAATTGAATATTGCGAGGAACTCCACCACGCTTGTGTGTGGTTGCGGAATATACTTTAGAAAGAGGGCCGATATCTTTAAGGCTCTTTTCTGTAGAAGCCAGATCTCTTTCGATCGCATCGAGCGAATCACTCTCGGTGCTAAGTCCCCGTTCGACTAGAAGTGCTTTTCTCGCGATCCTCAGTGTTGGGACGTCAGCGCTAACGTTTTGAGGGCTTACTCCGTTGACTGCATTGCTCAAGGTCCAACGCGGTGGAGCTTCGATCGAATCCAATGCGGTAATCGTTTTCTTTGAAGCAAGGTTTTCTCCCGTCGATGAGAGAATTTCGATTTCGGCTAACGCAAAAATGAAGTCATTTGCACGTTTGACTAATTGCGTTGCAGTAACCCTAAGAAACCTCCCCTTCGCGTTTACGGTAAATGTTTGCTTCTCAACGCCGGGATTTGGGTAGTCGTTTTGCGTTTGATCTGAAACGAGTAAGACGTTCTGTTTGAATTCAGGATCATCTGATACTTCAATCCGAAACCGTTTTGGGAATCCAAACCCAGCACCGATGGAATTGAAGTCATCGTAGCACGGGTGCAACGATACGGCTTGTATTTCTTGAGTGCTACCGAGATCGACCTGAACCCATTTCGGGATTTGATCGCTGGCTTCGATGTTGCTATGGTATCCGCCTTGGGCGGTCGAAGGGCTTTTTCCTGCTTCGCGAATCTGTTGGTCAAGTCGCTTGAGCTCATCTCCTCCTCGACTAGCGATGGAGGATTCTATTTGGGACTTGGTAGACTTCAGAGTTGAAATTTTATGTTTAAGTTCCAGCATCGTTTGCTGGACTAGAGGATCGGGGGAATATTCGCGATCATCTCGGTCGATCGCTGCGAAAACAGCTTGTAGCGAGTAGTAGTCTTCCTGCGAAATCGGGTCAAATTTGTGTTGGTGGCACTGGGCACATTGAATGGTTACGCTGCAAAATGTGCCGATTGTGTTCGCGACCATGTCGTCGCGGTCGAGATGTCTTGCGATCTTCCCATCCGTTTTCGTTTCGGGGACTTCCACATGCCCGATGAAATCCCAGGGGCCGGCGGCGATCATTCCCAACGCTTCAAAACCATCGCGGGTCTCGGGATAGAGTATATCGCCCGCAATCTGCTCTTCGATGAACCGAGCATACGGTTTGTCTTCGTTCAACGCGCGGATCACGTAATCTCGATAAGGCCAAGCATTCGGTCGAGGCTGGTCTTTGTCGTAACCATGCGTATCTCCATAGTGTACTAAATCAAGCCAATGCCGCGCCCATCGTTCTCCATATCGAGGAGATTCCAGCAAGCGATCGACTAGTTTTTCGTAAGCTTGTGGATCGGTCGCTTCGACGAATTCTTGAATTTGTTCCGGGGAAGGAGGTAGCCCATGAAGATCAAAGAACAAGCGACGGATGAGCGTTCGGCGATCTGCTAATGGGGATGGTAGTAAGTTTTGCTGAGCGAGTTTTTCACGAATGAAATGATCGATCGGATTTCGGTCGGATTCAATGGTTGTTGACTTGGTGTTCTCCAGAGTAGCCACAAAGGTGGGAGAAGTCGGAATTTGAGGGATCACCAAAGGTTGCCACGCCCAATGCTCCATCCGCGGATCTACCTCGGTGTCCTCTTCGTGTTCGTTTGCTGTCCAAGGCAGGCCTTCTTGGATCCACTGTTCAAGCAATGCAACTTCGCTTTCCGTGAGTCGCGGACCATCGGGTGGCATTACCTTTTTTTCATCGTTGGAGGTGACTCGATGAATCAGTTCGCTTGTTTCAGGCTTTCCAGAGATGGCAATGGGACCAAAGTCGCCACCTTTACGAATTCCTTTTTGCGTATCGAGTCGCAGTCCAGATTCGCGAGTTTCTGCTCCATGGCAATCGGCGCATCGCGAGATAAATAATTCCCGGACTAACGAAGGATCGAGCGGTTGCGAAGATTGACCGTGAGCCGTTGCGCAAAAACAACCGCATATCCAAGTGAATGTCAGTACGATCCTAATCCAGCTTGGCGGGGATGTTTGGGAATCGGAATCGGTGCGGCATATCAGTTGCATGGTCGGGGGCTCTCCGTCCCTGAGAGATCACCAAAATGGGTGTGTTAGTTCATTGGCAAGTAATCGCACTATCGGTCAAACCGAACGGAATCGATATTCATTAATCCACCGCGATTGGTTGGATTGATCGTTTCGAAGTATAGATCGGCGCGTTCGACGGTAGGTTTGATCTCGGTGGACCGCTCATACCAGCCATCCCAGTCACCATTTACATCGACATGCACTTTACCGATCACCGGGCCGTCCAATGCTCCTTGGTGTACCAGGATATCCCCTCCGGCCCCAGCGGAGCAGACGCGAAATGTAAGTGATTGGACTTGGTTCAAGCGTACATCTTTAATGACGAAATACGAACCATGATCGATCCCGCCGAGGAACTTACCGTTGCCGGCATTGTGACTACCTAGTTCTTGCATTTTGACAACGATATCGGCACGTTCTGCTTCGCGAAGACGAGGCTTGAGTTCGATGGTTTTCAGACCGGTTAAACCGGGAAGGGAGGGCCCGCCAAGATCTTGATACCGCGCGGTAAGACGAATCGCTGCACCGGCGTTTTCTTGTTTTTCGGCTAATTCAACTTGGCCTCGCATCCCGCGGATTGTCTGAGAGGATGGGTCCGGCTGAGCGGAATAGACCCATGTAACCATTTGGGTGATTTGTTCGCGAGTATGTTGACTGTGTGGCAACATGGCAACTTTCCCCCAAACACCGGTAGAGCCTTTGAGAACGCGTTCTACGGATTGTTCGAGTGCTCCCTTTTGGTCGCGGTATTTGTTGGCGATATCTAGGAAGGAGGGGCCGACAATTGCCCGATCTAATGCGTGGCAGTTCAAGCAGTCGCTACCTCGAATGGCCTTCAATCCAGCGGGAAGGTTTTCATCATTCGGTGTTGGGGAGGTCGCAGAGACTACATTCGCTTGAACACTCGTGCGATCCGGCGCGGCGGCATCTAAGTTGTCCAGGTCGCTCGACTGGACAACTTGCTCGTCGGAGCTCCCGTCCTCCATGTCAGTCACCGTGACTTGATAAGTGATTTTCTCCCCTGCATCGAAGAAATCGCCATCTTTTGGTGAGACGAACTCGATTTGAGGAATGGAGTTGCCCACGATGATCGGTACTACTGAGGTTGTCGATGCTCCATGCGGGTCGGTAGCTTGAAGTTCAACGTTGTAGACACCAGGCTGGTTGAAGGTATGTTCAATCGTTTCTCCAGTACCGATCGTTTCGCGTTGGGTTGCGTCAGCGGTGTTTACCATAGCCCATGCGAAGGTTAAAGATTCGCGATCTTTGTCGCTCGATCCTGCGGCAGAGAAAGCGATAGTCAAAGGTTCTTTACCCGCGCGAGGACCTTCGGCGATTTTTGCGACCGGCGGGCGATTCCCCGCTTGGTAGTCGAC